>NZ_JAYMZR010000070.1:0-40098 GCF_035828615.1 Streptomyces sp. H27-D2
CCTGAGGGAAGCGCACCGCAATGCGATCGCCGCCGCCGCGGGGCCCCGCCCGCACCACCACAGCCCCCGTCCGGCGGCGCGAATGTCCTGTCGCGCCTGTCTCGCGCCGTCGGACGGCTCCACGCCCGAGGGGCGCGGCCCTCGCGCACCCGGGGGCCGCGCCTTTCGTCTGCGCGCGCTCCGTACTCGCGCTCTCTTTCGGCGGGCGCGCGCCCCGCATCCCGGCCGGCCCCAACAGCCCTCCGTGCGAGCGGAATTCATGGAATCCGGCGACTTCCTCCCGGCGGCCCCGCACATCGGGGAGCATGGGGACCGTCACCTTCCTACGGACCCTGCTGGAGCCCCAAAAAATGGCCGCGAGCGTGCCCGTACGGTGCCCCGTCTGCCGCCGCGAGCAGTCGTTCACCCCGCCCACGCTGCCCTGCTCGTGCGGCGCGCCGCTGACCCTGCCGCTGCTGCCCGACGGCGTCCCCGCCGAGGTCCGGCAGCGCACCTGGCGGAACTCCTGGGTGACGGCGCGCTGTCAGTCCTGCGGTCGCGAGGAGCACTGGCCCCAGCCGGAGTTGGGCTGCGGCTGCGGCGCGCTGCTCCGCCTCCCGGTGGCGCCGCTGCCGGCCGTCCCCCGGCCGGAGCCGCCGGCCGCCGCGCCGGAAGAGGGCGCGGCGGCCGTGTTGCGGGCCGCCTTCCAGCCAGTGACCATCCGCACGGCGCGGGACGCGGTGACCGCCGCCGCCCAGTACCTGCGGTGGCTCGGCTACAAGGAGTTGATCCGGACCGACCAGCCGCAGCCGGGCGACCGCCCGGCGTCCGGGGTGGACCTGCGCGGTCCCGGAATCGTCGCCCAGGTGGACCCCACCACGCGCGCCACCGGCCTGCCCGACATCGAGTGCCTCTGGCTGCACGGCCGCAACCTCTCCTCCGCCGCCGTCTTCTTCTCACTGGCCGGCTACGCCGCCGACGCCCGCTCCCGCGCCGACCAACTGCACCTCCCGCTCTTCGTCATGGACCTCACGGGCACCCCGCAGCCGGCCAACGACCCGGCCGACGAGCTGATCCGCTCGGGTCCGGGCTGACGCGCTCGCGCGAGCGGCGGCGGGGCGACCACAATGACCCATGCGTATCCGGTTGAGCCGCCCGGAGGAACTGCCCGCCCTCCAGGACATCGAACGGGCCGCGGGCACCCTCTTTCACGCCGTCGGCATGTCCGAGATCGCCGACGACGAGCCGCCGGCGCTGGACGTGCTCGACGGGTACCGGCGCGCCGGGCGGGCCTGGGTCGCGGTCGAGCCGGGGAGCGACGGCTTCGGCGACGGCGGCCCCGACGGCCGGGTGATCGCCTATCTGCTCACCGACGTCGTCGACGGCTGCGCGCACATCGAGCAGCTCTCGGTGCACCCGGACAGCGCCCACCGGGGCGTGGGGCGCGCGCTGCTCGACCACGCCGCCGCGCTCGCGAGGCCGGACGGACTGGCGGCGCTGACGCTCACGACCTTCACGGACGTCCCGTGGAACGCCCCGTACTACACCCGGATCGGCTTCCGCCCGCTGCCCGACAGCGAACTGACGCCGGGGCTACGGGACATCCGCGAGCGGGAAGCCGCGCACGGCCTCGACCGGTGGCCCCGGGTGTGCATGCGGCGGGACCTGTGACCTCACTGGCCGCGCAGGTGACCTCAGTGGCCGCGCAGGTCTTCCATGTCGCGCCGGTCGCGCTTGGTGGGACGCCCCGCGCCGCGGTCCCGGTGGCCGATCGCCACGGCGTCCGCGCGGGTGGGCGGCGGCGGGCTGTTGTCGATGAAGCACTCCACGGCGACGACCGCCCCGACCCGCTTGCGCACGATGCGCGTCACGACGACGACCCGCTCGACGCCGCCCTGCCGCAGCCGCACCTCGTCCCCCGAGCGCACGGCCTGGGCCGGCTTCACGCGCTCGTTGTTGACGCGGACATGGCCCGCGCGGCAGGCCGCGGCGGCCAGCGACCGGGTCTTCGTGAGCCGTACGGACCAAATCCAACTGTCGACCCGTACGGTCCCCTCGTCTGCAGCCATGACACGACTCTACGGCTGGCGGTCCGCTCGCATCGAACTTTTCCCGCGAGCCGCCCGCACTACGGCGCGGTCCAGTCCGCCCGACGGCCCAGGTGGTTGAGCAGCGAGCTCAGCGCGTCCGCGTCGGGGGCGGGCTCGATCGCCGGGACGAAGGCGAAGCCGCGCAGCGGTTCCGCCAGGGCGTCCGCGACCGGGCGCAGCGCCTGGGCCATCGACGGCGTCAGCGGCGACGGCTGTCCGGTCGCGACGGCGATGTCCCAGGCGTGCACCGCCGCGTCGAGCGCCGCCGCCTCGACCGCCAGGTCGGCGGGGAGCTTGAACGGGGGCAGCGGCACCGGCACGTCCTGGTCGGCGGGGCCGACCGCGGCGAAGGCCTCGGCGGAGCGGGCCAGGGCCGGCTCCAGCAGCTCGGCCGGGCTGGAGTCGAGGGTGCCGGAGGGGGCGAACGCGTCGTAGGCCGGGCCCGGCCCGCCGGTGAGCTTCGCGACGTAGGCGAGCTGGTCCCCGGCGGCGTGTTGCAGCACCTGGGCGACGTCCCATTGCTCGCAGGGGGTCGAGAGCTGCCAGCCGTCGGCGGGCACTCCCGCGACGGCGGTGCGCAACGCCTGGTGAGCCTGGTCGAGGATTTCCCACGTTGTGTCACTCATGGATCCGACCCTAGCTCCGGGACCGCCCCGGATCCGATGGTTGGGGATGTTGGAGCGGTCCCGGACCTTCAGCGCGTTCCGGCGGTACTGTCCGCGGCCCACCGCCGCAGCTCGACCTTGCGCACCTTGCCGCTCGCGGTCAGCGGATACGCGTCCATCAGCCGCACGTACCTCGGCACCTTGTAGCGGGCGAGCCGGCCCCGGCAGAAGTCGGCGATCTCCTCGCGGGTGAGGCCGTCCGCGCCGGGCGCGAGGATGACGCAGGCGGCGACCTCCTCGCCGTACGCCTCGTCCGGGACGCCGACCACCTGGACGTCGGCGATCTTGGGGTGGGTGTGCAGGAACTCCTCGATCTCGCGCGGGTAGATGTTCTCGCCGCCTCGGATGATCATGTCCTTGATCCGGCCGACGATCCGGACGCAGCCGTCCTCGCGCATCGTCGCGAGGTCCCCGCTGTGCATCCAGCGGGCCGCGTCGATCGCCTCGGCGGTGCGCTGCGGGTCGTCCCAGTAGCCGAGCATCACCGAATAGCCCCGGATGCACAGCTCGCCCTGTTCGCCGCGCGGCACCGTCACCCCGGTCACCGGATCGACGATCTTCAGCTCAAGGTGCGGGAGCACCTGGCCGACGGTCTCGGTGCGCCGCTCCAGGCCGTCGTCGCGCCGGGTCTGGGCGGAGACCGGGGAGGTCTCGGTCATGCCGTACGCGATCGAGACCTCGGCCATGTGCATCTCGGACAGCACCCGCTTCATGACCTCGACCGGGCACGGCGAGGCCCCCATCACGCCGGTGCGCAGCGAGCTGAGGTCGTAGCTCGCGAAGTCCGGCAGGTTCAGCTCGGCGATGAACATCGTCGGCACCCCGTACAACGAGGTGCAGCGCTCGTCCGCGACCGCGCGCAGGGTCGCCGCCGGGTCGAAGGACGGCGCGGGGATGACCACACAGGCTCCCCGGCTGGTCGCGCCGAGGGTCCCGAGGACCATGCCGAAGGTGTGGTAGAGCGGCACCGGGAGGCAAATGCGGTCGTTCTCGGTGTAGTTGAGGATCTCGCCGACCGCGTAGCCGTTGTTCAGCACGTTGTGGTGGCTGAGCGTGGCCCCCTTCGGGAAGCCGGTGGTGCCCGAGGTGTACTGGATGATGACCGGGTCGTCGCAGCTCAGCTCGGCCTCGCGGGCCGCCAGCCGCCCGGCCGGAACTCCAGTGGCCGCCGCGAGCAGCGCGTCCCAGGACGGGTCGCCGAGGTGCATGACGTGCCGCAGTTCCGGGCAGTCGGGGCGTACGGCGGCGACGGCGGCGCGGCAGTCCGCGCCGCGGTGCTCCAGCGCCGCGATCAGGATGCCGACCCCGGCCTGCCGCAGGGCGTAGCCCAACTCATGTTCTCCGTACGCCGGGTTGAGGCTGACCAGGACCGCGCCGGTGCGGGCGGTGGCGTACTGGAGCAGCGCCCACTCGGCGCAGCTGGGGGCCCAGATGCCGATCCGGTCGCCCTTGAGCACGCCGTGCGCGAGCAGCCCCCTGGCGACCTCATCGACATCGCGGTCGAACTCCGCGTAGGTCCAGCGGCGTCCGCTCGGACAGTCCACCAGCGCCTCGCGGTCGCCGAAGCGCCGGGCCGTACGGGCCAGGTTGACGCCGATGGTGTCGCCGAGCAGCGGCTCGCCGCCGACCCCGCTCTCGTAGGAGTCGGCCCTGGTCCCGTAGGAGTCGGCACCGGACCGGGGCCCGTGCGGGGAGCCGTCCTGCGGGCCGTCCTGCGGGCCCTCCCGAGAGCCATCCCGCGAGCCGTCCCGGGCAAGTGCCATCAGTCCTCCATCAGTTCGCGTGCCGCGAGCTCGCGCAGTTCGACCTTGCGGACCTTGCCGCTGACCGTCATCGGGAACGCCTCGACGACGCGAAGGTGGCGCGGCACCTTGTAGTGCGCGAGCCGTCCCCGGCAGAAGCGGCTCAGCTCCTCCTGGGTGAGCGGGTCGCCGGGGTCGCGCAGGATGACGCAGGCGAGCACCTCCTCGCCGTACTTCGCGTCGGGCACCCCGACCACCTGGACATCGGCGATCTTGGGGTGGGTGTGGAGGAACTCCTCGATCTCGCGCGGGTACACGTTCTCGCCACCGCGGATGATCATGTCTTTTATCCGTCCGACGATCTGCAGGTAGTCGTCCTCGCGCAGCACCGCGAGATCGCCGGTGTGCATCCAGCGCCCGGCGTCGATCACCTCTGCGGTGCGCTCCGGCTCGTCCCAGTAGCCGAGCATCACCGAGTAGCCGCGGGTGCACAGCTCCCCCGGCTCGCCGCGCGGCACCGTCACCCCGCTGACCGGGTCGACGACCTTCACCTCCAGGTGCGGCAGCACCCGGCCCACCGTCCCGGTCCTGCGCTCCAGGTCGTCCTCGCGCCGGGTCTGGGTGGAGACCGGCGAGGTCTCGGTCATGCCGTAGCAGATGGACACCTCGGCCATGTGCATCTCGGCGACGACCCGCTTCATCACCTCGACCGGACACGGCGACCCGGCCATGATCCCGGTGCGCAGCGAGGCGAGGTCGTAGGTCGCGAAGTCGGGCAGGTTCAGCTCGGCGATGAACATCGTCGGCACCCCGTACAGCGAGGTGCAGCGCTCCCGCTCGACGGCGCGCAGCGTCGCGGTGGGGTCGAAGGACGGCGCGGGGATGACGATGCAGCCGCCGTGGCTGGTGACGCCGAGGTTGCCCATGACCATGCCGAAGCAGTGGTAGAAGGGCACCGGCAGGCAGACCCGGTCGTTCTCGGTGTAGCCGACCATCTCGCCGACGGAGTAGCCGTTGTTGAGGATGTTGTGGTGCGAGAGGGTCGCGCCCTTGGGGAAACCGGTGGTGCCCGAGGTGTACTGGATGTTGACCGGGTCGTCGCAGCTCAGCTCGGCCTCGCGGGCCGCCAGCCGCCCGTGCGGGATGCCGGAGCCGGCCGCGATCAGGCCGTCCCAGGTGGCGCTGCCGAGGTAGACGACGTCGCGCAGCGCGGGGCTTTCGGCGCGGACCTGTTCGACCATCCGGCGGTAGTCGCTGGTCTTGTACGCGACCTCGGAGATCAGCACCTCGATGCCGGCCTGCTTGAGGACGTACGCCAACTCGTGCACCCGGTAGGCCGGGTTGAGGTTGACCATGATCGCGCCGATCCGGGCGGTCGCGTACTGGACGAGCACCCACTCGGGGCGGTTGAGCGCCCAGATGCCGACCCGGTCGCCCTTGAGCACGCCCTTGGCCAGCAGCCCGAGCGCGACCTCCTCGACGGCCTCGCCGAACGCCGCGTAGGTCCAGCGCCGGCCGCTCTCCAGGTCGACCAGCGCCTCGTGGTCGGGGAAGGCGGCGATGGCGCGGTCGAGGTTGCGGCCGATGGTGTCGCCCAGCAGTGGGGTGCTGCCGGTCCCGCTGACGTACGAACGGCTCGCGTCCGCGAGCTCTGTCCCACGTGCCTCGGTCATGGTCGGCTCTCCTCACGGTATTCGGCGTCGGAGCCGCCCTGGGCCGCGGTGCGTTCCCGCAGTTCGATGCGGCGGATCTTGCCGGAGACGGTCTTGGGCAGTTCGGCGAACTCCAGTCGGCGCAGGCGTTTGTACGGGGCGAGTACGGCCCGCGAGTGCGCGAACAGGACGCGCGCGTCGCGGTGCTACTTCCAGGGGATGTTGAGCCACGGGCTGGAGGGCTCGGTGGTGAGGACACGGTGGGCTGCGAGCATCTCCCCGTACCAGTCTCCGAACTCCTCTTCATCGAAGTGGAGGCAGCGCCCGAGAATGTACGCGGCGGAGAACTCCTCCCAGGAACGGTAGTTGGCCTGGCTGGACCGGCCGGCGGACAGGACAGCCCGCTCAGCTTCCTGGAGGGTGCAGTAGCGCGCGGCAAGCCCCCAGCGGGCCATTCCCGACGCCCGTCCGTAGTCCCAGGCCTCCACCGTGCGGACGAACTTGTCCTCCGGCAGCAGACCGTCCGCCCGGAAGCGGGCCTCGTAGCGGGTAATGCGGCCGATGAGCCGCTGTACTCCCGCGACCTGGGCCTCCACCACGGCGTCGTCGCGGGGTTGCGCCGTGGTGACGCCTTCGGCGGTGATCCGGGCCTCGGCGTTCTTCACGGCGTTGTTCCGCAGCACGCGGTCGGCCACCTGCCGCCAGTGATCCACGCCGATGGGGCCTGCGAAGTCCAGGGCGAGGGAGCGGCGGAGGCCGAGCGCGAACTCCCAGACCCCGCTGATCATCTGCGCCTGGAGCAGGCGCTCCTGAGTGCGCTGCCATTCTGCGCGGTTAGTGACCCCCCAGTGGTCCCGGAGCCTGTCCTTCTCGTCGGTGTAGCCCCCGCCGTGGTATGCCATGGCGTTCCAGAACTCGCTGTTCTTGACGAACATCAAGGCCGCGCACGCCAGCCCGTGGGCCAGCCGGCCGTGCAGCGGGCCGCCCACATGCAGGGTGCTGAGCTGGTGTTGTGGCAGGCCGCCGCCGAAGACCCGGTCGGCGTGCCGGCGCCACACGGCGCGGTGCGCGGGCGTCGTCGCAAGGAACGCCTCGCAGGGGCTGCCGGGGTTGACGGCCAGCAGGGGAGGGTCTCCCTCCTTCCACGACTCCGCGTACCAGTTCAAGGAGCGGGAGACGAGGACGGGGTCCGCGACCGGGGCGGGGAGCATGCCCGGGGTGAAGACGGCCAGGCAACTGGATCGGACCCGGGTGTCCCAGTACGGGGTGAACACCACCGTCTCGGGACGGACGTCGAGACGCGCACGGGAGTCAGCGATGAACAGGAGCGTACGCCCCAGCACGTCCAAGTACCCGGCCCAATCCCCGCGCGCCTTCGCCGCGTACAACTCGTGCTCGACCACACTCGGCGCCTGCCACCGCGCCGCCTGCGCCTCGTGACCGATCTGCACCGGCTCAGCAACAGGTCCCACCTCGCTCCACAACCCCATGACGGGAACCCTATCGAGCACTCCCGCACCGGTCCCCAGCGACCTCCTGGCCCCCTGCTGCGCACAGGCCTTGCCCGATGGGTCCAGCGTCGTGGCCGCGACGCTGCCACAGCGGCGGACGCCAACCCTCGGGCCAGCCGGCGCCTCGCGCTGCCGGTCCACATCGATGCGGCCGTGGTGGGGCCCGCCGCAGGGCGAGGTTCATGACCAGCCAGCACACAACGACGAACCTGTGACGTTCGGTCGGCCCGAGGAACAGGGGCTGGTCCAGGAACTGAAGTGGCGTGCCTGGCACCCCCGGATGTGGGCTGATGAAGACCGGCCACGGCGTAGCAGCTGCGGGCGGGAACAGCGTCGTACGGCGGCCCAGGCCGACGCATCCTGCATCGAACGCGAATCCCGGACTCGTAGAGCGCCCCCGTCCGGTCTCCGGGGCTATTGGACCTCGGTCAGGTACTGCAATGCGATTTCCTCTGTCCGGTCCGGTGCGCCGCCCAGCCGGTGGACCAGTACCCAGGGGCCGTTGGGGAAGGCGCCGGCGAAGACTGAGGCGTTGCGTGTCGCTCCGTTGTGCCATTTCAAGGGGCCTGCTGTGCGCCATGTCGGGGCGATGGGGCCCAGTTCAGCGTCGAGGAGTATGCCGGTGAGCAGTCGGGCGGCGGCGCGGGGCGTGGCCCACATTCCTCCTGCGGGGAGGATCGCGCCGTCCATGGTCCAGGTTGGTCGGCGGCGTCCGAAGGCTCCGGTGGAGTGCAGGCGTTGTGCCGGCGGGTGTGCGGTGACCAGGTCGCTGAGGCCCAGCGGGTCGAGTACGTACTCGCGTATGAGGTCTTCGTAGGGCAGGGCGGACGCGGCGGTGAGTGCCGCGCCGAGGACCGCATAGCCCAGGTTGGAGTACGTCTCTTCTGCGCCCGGTGGCTGGAGTGTGATGGCCGGAAGTCGGCGGAGCAATTTCTGCAGTTCAGGTTGGTTGAAGGAGGCGTACGGGTCTGCGCGCGCCAGGTCAGGCGGCAGGCGGGGAAGCCCCGAGGTGTGCTCTGCCAGGTGGCGCAGGGTGATGCCGGTACCGGCGGGCGCGTCCAGCCAGTGATCGACCAGGTCGTCGGCGCCGATCGCCCCGGCCGCTGCCATCCTCATCCACGCGGTGCCGGTCAGCACTTTGGTGAGCGACCCGATCTCCACGAAGGCATCCGCGTCGTGGCCGTGGCTGACCCGGGGGGAGGCCATGCTGCCGAGAATGCAGGTGGGCACAGCGCGCATGTCAGAGCTGTCCCTTCTGCTGCGAAGGCTGGTGGTCCTGGGGATGGCGAGGCTGAGGTGCTGCGCACGCTGCGGTGGCACCGGGCATCCGTGCCCGGTGCGTGGAGACCAGGGCGTAGACCCGGCGGGCGCAGAGACGGATGCCCGGCAGGCTGAGGAGGGCTGCCGCTATGCGGTATCGGCGGGAGGGCGAGGACCTGACGTAGCGGGCCAGAGCTGCGGCGCCGCCGGCATCGATGGCGTCGCCGTGGAACAGGAGGACTTCCTTGTCCAAGCGGTCCAGGTGCGGACGGGTGACGGCGTCCGGCAGTGTCTGCCACGGTACGGCCGTGATGGCCGGGCGGGCGCTGGTCCTGATGGCGGTGACCGCGGCCTGGCAGAAGCCGCAGTCGCCGTCAAAGGCCAGGACGGGGAGGGCAGGGGCGCTCACGCGGTTCGCGTCCATTCGCGGAGGAGTGCTTCGCGCTGCCGGGGGCGAGGGTTTCCGCGGTTCGGGGATGTGTGAAGCCAGTCCGTCAACATTGCGGGTGACGCCTGCCCGGCGACGAATTGGTCCAGCAGCAGTTGTGACAGGGCCACTTCGGCTTCCGTGTAGGAGTTCGCGGCGGCCGAGTGAACGACCAGCTCGGCTGCTTCGTCTTCCGCTGCGATCCCCATCGCGATCTGCCTCTTTTCCTGGTTCACCCGGAATCTTCCATTGCCGCGGCCACCGGTGTCACGTCAGCGGATGTTTTCGGCCAGCCGAGGCGGGATCGCGACTGTTCCCAGATCTGTTTTCCCACCCGCCGGGCGACAATCAAGGCTTCGGCTAATGGCCGAATCAAAAATATGAGGTCACACGCCACCATCGTGAGAGCAAAGCTCGTCAGCCCATGAATAATCCGATGGAGAGATGAAAAAGGATGGAGAGCCGGGCGACGCCACCGATATCGTGATGGCCATGGGCAAGCAGCTGAGCGAGGCACAACTCGATGAGCTGGTCACACAGGCCACGGTGGATGCCTACAGCGACGAAGAGCAGCTCGACGGGCTCTACACAATGATCGCTGAGCATCTGGATGTCCCGTTCAAGACGGTCCTTCTCGGGGTCGAGGTCACCGTGAAGAAGATAGGCCTCCTCCCCGGCAGCCAGATCGTGGCCATCTGCACCCGCGGGAGATACCGGCAAGCGATCGGCATCCTCGACCTCCCGCTGCCGGCTCCGGCACCCGAGGGGACCGAATGGATCCAGGCCTACCGGCACTGGGGGCCGTGAGCGCGGCCGGGGCAGGGGCCGGGTGGTGCGGGCCGGTATCCGTGGTCGGCGAGCCAGGCCCTGCCCCGGCCTACTGCCGTTCCATCGAGAACAACCAGTAGCGGGACTGCTGCGCCGGTGAGGTGGCCAGCGTGTCCTTGAACCGGCGGAACGCGCCTGGGCCCTGGATCACAACGCCGAGGAAGCGGGCGAGGTCCTGGTCGTCGAGGGGGCCTCCCAGCATCCCGCCGGCGTGCCGATTTTCCGTGAGGTCGGCTTTACCCATGAAGGGGCGTCAGCCCAGGGCGATCCGCTTCCTCACCACGCTCGCCGATTCAGCAGCCGTCAAGACCCTCACTGGCTGGAGCGATAGCAACCGTGCCCGCCCCGCAACGGCTACGGTGGCATAAATTCGCAGGTCAGCGTCCTGATCGCGACCAGCCATGTTGTGTGGCTCCGGCCGGGGACTCGAACCTGCGGCCAAGTACCGGCGATCCAGGCACCGGCGATCCAGCCGGACAACCGCCTCGATCAGGTTCCGGGCGTCCCGCCCGGAGCAGTCAGTTGACGTTTCGGTCCATGTCGGACCAGTACGGTTGGCGGAGTTTGAATTTTTGGATCTTGCCGGTGGCTGTGCGGGGAATGGCATCGCGGAATTCGACGGTGGTCGGAGCCTTGTAGCCAGCCAGCCGTTGCTTGCAGTGGGCGATGATGTCGGCCTCTTGGACAGTTGCTCCTTCGGCCAGGACCACGAGGGCTTTGATCGTCTCGCCCCATTTTTCGTGGGGGACGCCGATGACTGCTACCTCGGCTACTGCGGGGTGGCTGAAGATCGTGTCTTCTACTTCGATCGAGGAGACGTTCTCACCGCCTGTGATGATCACGTCCTTCTTACGGTCCGAGATCGTCAGGTGGCCGTCGGTGGCGTCGATCGTGCCGCCGTCGCCGGTGTGGAACCAGCCGCCTTCCAAGGCCGCCGCAGTCTCTTCCGGTTTGTTCCAGTAGGCGTCGAGTACGACGTTCGACCGGGCCAGGATTTCGCCGGATTCGGAGACTTTCAGCTTGACTCCGAGGGCGGGCAGTCCCGCGCGGGAGAGCTTGCGGGCCTGTTCCTCGGCGGGCAGGTTCGCGTCGGCCGGCTGGGCTCGGTTGAAGGTGAGGACCGGGGAGGTCTCGGTCAGGCCGTAGATCTGGGTGAACTCCCAGCCCAGGTCTTCGCCCACGCGCTGGATCATCCTGCTGGACGGTGGGGCTCCGGCGCAGACGATGCGGACGCGGTCGCGGCCGGGGATCTCGCCGTCCCATGTCGCCGCTGCGTCGAGCACCGCGTTCCACACCGCTGGTGCGCCGCACATGAGGGTGACGCCGTGCTCGTCGATGCGGCGCAGGATCTCCGCGCCGTCGACCTTGCGCAGCACCACTTGTTTCACTCCCAGGCCGGCCATCACGAACGGCATTCCCCAGCCGTTGCAGTGAAACATCGGCAGGATGTGCATGTAGACGTCGCGTTCCCAGGCCCGGGTGTGCAGACCGAAGGTCATCGCGTTCGCCCAGATGTTGCGGTGCGTCAGCTGAACACCCTTGGGGCGAGCTGTGGTTCCTGAGGTGTAGTTGATCGTCGCGGTGGCGTCCTCGTCGGGCTTCGACCATGCGCGGGGCTCCACGCCGAAGCGCATCAGCTCGTTCTCGGTGTGCTCGCCCAGGACGAAGCGGTGGCGCACCTTGACGCGGGACAGTGCGTCATCCAGTTCCGGGTCGATGAGCAGGACCGACGATCCGCTCTGCTGTACCAGATAATCGATCTCTTCGGGGTTGAGACGGAAGTTGACCGGTACGCAGATCCGGCCGCTCATCGGTACCGCGAACAGCAACTCAAGGAGGCGGGCGGAGTTGTGGCTGACCACCGCCACCCGCTCCCCTTCGCCCACACCGAGCGCGTCGAACCCTGCCTGCCACGCGCGTACGCGAACGGCGAGTTGTCCGTACGTCAACTCGGGTACCGGCGAGCCGGGTTGATCCGGCTCGTCCACCAGGCCGACGCTGGAGGGGAACCCCAGCTCCGCTCTGTCGAGAAAGTCCGCGACGGTCATCGGAATCCGCATTGCGCTCTCCTGTTTTTTAGGGCTTGTCGAGCTGGAGTGCCCGGTTGCGTCTCCGCGAAGGTGGCAGACCGTCAATCCAGCCGCAATTCAATACGAATGACATCTGATGTCGGCGTCATCAAAACGTCACCGGAACGGCCGATATAGGTGATATACCCCTCGGCGTCGCGGGAGCCGATGTCGCCGGTGCGGGCCCGACCCGGCCGCCTGGGAGGAGGTCCGCGAGGCTCACGGCGAGTTGCACGCCCTGGCCCAGCGGGTCGCCGACGCCGCGCTGCGGCTGGAGCTGCTGACGGCCTGCGGCCGGCTCGCGGCGGCGTCCCGCGCGAGCCGGCTCGGCCCGAGCGGCGGGCAGCGGCCCGGCGGCATGGGAGCGGGCGACGGCCCGGCGAGGAGCCGGCGGCCCCGCGTCGTGGGGCCGGGCGGCGACGGACTGCCGCTGGCGCTGCCGCCGCGCGAGGTGGACGTACTGGCCTGCGTGGCGACGGGCGCGACCAACGCCTCGACGGCGGAGCGGTTGGGGCTGCGCCCCGAGACGGTGAAGAGCTATCTGCGGTCCTCCATGCGGAAGCTGGGGGCGCGGACTCGGCTGGAGGCGGTGGTCGCGGCGCGGCGGGCGGGGCTGCTGCCGTAGCCGGGGGCCGGCGGGCGGCAGTGGTTGACCGGACCGCGCGCCGGTGGACGGGCGGGGCTCAATCTCCCCCAGCCTTCGTTGGGAAGGTGCCCCCAGGCGGCTGAGGACAGCGCGGCCGAAGGCGCGCGTACCCCGGAGAGCCACCGCGCCCGGCCACCCTCCCGCTCAGACCCGCCGCAACCGCACCACCGGAATGTCCCGTTCAGTCCGCTTCCGGTAATCCGCGTACGGCGCGAACAAGTCGACCAGCCCCGGCCACACCCGCGCCTTCTCGTCAGACGACAGCGTCTCCGCCCGTGCGGCGAACCGCTCCGCGTACACCCGCAGTTCGACGTCCGGATGGTCCTGGAGGTTCAGGTACCAGAGCGGGTGATCGGCCGCGCCGCCGTTCGAGGCGACGATCAGGTAGTCGTCGCCGTCCTGGCCGAAAATGAGCACCGTCCGATGCCACGTGCCGCTGCGCCGGCCGAGGTAGTCCATCAGGAGGCACGGGGCGCCGTTGATGCTGGTGCCCTTGGTGCCGCCGGACTCCTCGTACAGCCGAGCCTGCTCCGCGACCCAGTTCGTGGGGCTGATGGTCACCGCTTTGTCGTCGTATTCCGTCACGTCGCCGCCTTTGTATCGATTCGTTCATCCGTGGTGTCTTCGTCGCGTCCGCGAAGGGCCCCCCGGAGCGCCGCCGAGGGCCGTTCGCGGTGTGCGGGAACGGGCCGGCGATTGCCGATGAGCCGTCAATCCGCTCCCAAACGTGCTGAATATCCCATCGGGGAAAGCACATCGCTCCGCTCCGTACCCATAGCCTCAACAGTGCACGCGCCGGGGCCCACCAGCGCCCGACGGTACCCGCGATCACCGCACGGAGGACCGCTATGCCCACATTGCCCGCGAGCCGCACCCCGCAGAGCAGCCGCACCGACCATTCGCGCACCGAGGACGGAGACCCGACCCACGATCGGTCGGCAGAGTCGCTGTACGTACCCGTACAGACATGCTCTGCCGGATTCTCCCTGCGCATCTACCGCACCCCCATCGGCACCCGCACGGCAGTCGCCTTCACCTCGGCGCTGCAGCTCTCCCGCGTCCTCGGCCCGCAGCAGCCGTGGATCCGCCTCGCCGCGACCGCCGTGCGCGCCCTCGCCGCACCGCTGGGCGTCGACCGGCTCTCCGTCGACCCGCTGCTGACCGCGCGCCGTCAGCCAGAGGCGGACCACACGTCCTGGACCAAGCCCGAAGCCGCCGTCGCCGGTGTCCCGGCCGGACCGCCCGCCGGCGCCCCGCGTCCCGCGCTGTCCGCACGCACCGCCCGTCCCACGCAGGACGGCAAGGCCAAGGCCCCGACCGGCAGAGCGACCGCCGCCTAGCCCTGCCCCACCGGCCCGACCGGACCTGACCGGGTCCGGTCCGGCCAGATCGACCCTGACCCCATCCGATGCCCCGGCTCCCCGTCGACGGAGCTGCAGGAGCTCCGGGGCTGTGGGGCTGTGGGAGCCGTCGGCCCTGACGGAGCCGTCCGGCGCGCAGGAGGGTCAGGCACCGAGAGCACGCCTACGGGTCACCGAGGTCATCCCTGCGGGTCACGCATGAGGGTGCGCTTCACGCGTGTCCGGAATGCCGTATGCCTCGTATATCCTGATTCGTGGTCCAGTGACGTGTGCGGGTAGGAGGAGGTGACGACTGCGATGAGCAGCGAACCTCCCAGTCGTATGCCACGGCGCACCGCTCGGACCCGGCCGCAGCAGTAGGCAGCAGGAGTGGGTCGGGAGCCGTGCCCGTGGTGTGCGCGGACGCCCCCCGATGCCTGCTACCCACAAGGAACACCCATGTCCGAGCGCCGTCCCCACCCGCTCATCCCGGCCAGGAAGCACGCCTGGCGACGCGCCGCCGCCTCGCCCGCGCAGCCGTCGCCGGCCGAGGACACCCCCGCCGGTACGCCCGAGGCCAGTGCCGCCGTCCCCACGGACGAGGGCGGCGGCAACGGCGGCGACGGCAGCATGGTGCACGCCGCGCTCTACCGCGACGGCCGCCGCGTCAGCACCCCCGCCACCCTCGCCGAGACCTTCCGCAGGCTGCGCGAGGACCCGGACGGCATGGCCTGGATCGGGCTGCACCGGCCGACGCAGGCGGAACTGCACGCCCTCGCGGCCGAGTTCGACCTCCACGACCTCGCCATCGAGGACGCCCTGGAGGCCCACCAGCGCCCCAAGCTGGAGCGCTACGGCGACACCCTCTTCGTCGTGCTGCGCGCGGCCCGCTACCTCGACGGACCCGAGGAGGTCGACTTCGGCGAGCTGCACGTGTTCGTCGGACCGGACTTCGTGATCACGGTCCGGCACGGCGCGGCCCCCGACCTGCCCTCGGTGCGCCGCCGGATGGAGTCGACGCCCGAACTGCTGGCCCTCGGCCCCGAGGCGGTGCTGTACGCGATCCTCGACGCGGTGGTCGACGGCTACGCCCCGGTCGTGGCCGGCGTGCAGACCGACATCGACGAGATCGAGACCGAGGTCTTCGGCGGCGACCCCGAGGCGTCCCGCCGGATCTACGAACTCTCGCGCGAGATGGTGGAGTTCCAGCGCGCCACCCGCCCGCTGATCGGCATGCTGAACGGCCTGATGGCGGGCTTCGCCAAGTACGGCACCGACGATGAGCTCCAGCGCTATCTGCGCGACGTCGCCGACCACGTCACCCACACCAGCGAGCGCGTCGACGGCTTCCGGCAGGCGCTGGCCGACATCCTCGCGGTCAACGCCACCCTCGTCACCCAGCAGCAGAACGCCGAGATGCGGGCGCTCGCGGAGGCGGGTTTCGAGCAGAACGAGGAAATCAAGAAGATCTCCTCATGGGCGGCCATCCTGTTCGCCCCGACGCTCGTCGGCACGATCTACGGCATGAACTTCGACGATATGCCGGAGCTGCACTGGGCGTTCGGATACCCCTTCGCAGTGCTCCTCATGGCGGTTGTATGTACCAGTTTGTACGTCATTTTCAAGCGCCGCGACTGGCTCTGAGTAATCGGCGCGCGAACGCGGGCGCTGCGAAGCGAAACCCACGAGCGGGGCACGGGCACCTCTCAGACCCCTGGGGAGAATCTGGGGAGAATGAAACTCGACCGGCTTCTGACGGCCTCCCACCCTCGCGGGCATTGAGCCCCTCCCACCCGCGCTGCGGCAGTTCAACCTGCGGGCGCGTCTTGTCACGGAGAGTAAGCGCCTGCTGAATGGTCGACGACACGGATAGGCGCAGCGAGTGCTGCGCCTATCCGTGTCGCGGGTTGCGAGAGAGGAATTTTTATGCGGCCGTGGCGGCTCGTTTGAGCAACGCGTCGATGGCCTTGCGCCCCTTGCCGCCGGCCTCGGGCATGAAGTGGGCGTAGTGGTCCAGGGTGATGGTCGGGCTGGAGTGGCCGAGCCACCGCGCTAGCATGTAGCGGCCCCGGTGGTCGTCGAAGCGGGCGAGCACCTCGACGACCTCGTACGGACGGACGTCGACTGTGTCCTTCCACCCCGCATCGGTGGGGGCGGGGGGCTTGCCGCTGCGGGACAGGACCTGGAAGTGGGCCAGGTGCAGGTGGACGGGGTGGTGGAAGTCGCTGCTGAGCTGCCACCGCTCGACGGTACCCAGGCGCGGGGTGGCCAGGATGTCGGAGCTGTTGAAGGGCCGGCCGTTGATGGTCCACATCGTCCTTTCGCCCGCCCCGTTGGTGCGCCGGAACTCGAATTGGCGCAGCTTGACCGAGTCCCCTTGGTCCGGCGGGACGGCGCTCGTGGAGAGGCGGGCAGGGACGTGGCTGGAGTCCTTCTCCTGGCGATTGACCCGGAAGCGCATCACCTGGCGCATCCGGCCGTCGGCCAGCGTGTTGACCAGGGTGACCTGGCTGCCCACCGGGCAGGCGGAGAAGTCCACGACGACGTCGAATCGTTCTGCGGGCGCGATCGGTATCGCGTCCAGGCTCTGCGGTGCGGCGAGGAGGCCCGCATCGCTGCCGATCTGGACGAACGGCAGGCCGCTCCCGTTGTCCTGTTCCAGCGCCAGATGGTAGCGCCGGGCGTTGGAGGCGTTCAGGAGCCGGACCCGGTAGCGCGTGTTGGAGATCTCCAGCTCGGGCCAGGGGGCTCCGTTGACGAGCTGGACATCGCCCAGTACCCCGTTCATGTACGCCTCGTCGACTCCTGGCGTGCCGACGCAGGACGGAGAGACGCCCGGGTAGCGGAATGCGCCGTCCGCCTCGAAGGCCCGGTCGCAGATCATCAGAGGAATGTCCCGGTCCCCGTCGGGGAGGGGAAGCGCCTCTTCCTCGGCGTCGTGGACGAGGAAGAAGCCGGCCAGGCCGCGCCATACCTGCGGGGCGCTGAAGTCCATCCGGTGATCGTGGTACCAGAGGGTTGCCGCACGTTGTTCGAGCGGGTACTCGTAGGACTTGTAACCCTCCATGATCTTCCAGTCGGAGGGCGCCACATGCATGCCGTGGGTCATCGACTGCGACGTGTGGCCGCCGTTGCGCATAGCGGGTCCGCATTGGACCGGCAGCAGCAGATCGGTCGGGTAGCCGTCGGAGCCGGGCGGGGTGACCCCGCCGTGCAGGTGCATGGAGGTCGGCACGGGCAGCTTGTTCTCCACCTGGACGACCATCTTGCGACCCGAGCGGCCGACGAAGGTCGGGCCGGGGAAGAGCCCGTCGTACCCCCACACGGTGGTTTTCGTCCCCGGCAGGATCTCGACCGCCGTTTCCCGCTGCGCCACCTGGTAGAAGTCCGTCCCACCGGAGCTTCGTACGGGGCGGGCGCGCGGCGGGACGGGCAGTGGCACCACGAACGGCTTGGGCAGCGGCAGGGGTGTAGCTCCTCTGGAGTGAGCTTGTTGATCAGGCTGTGAGGGCGGTAGTTGGCCTGGCAAGCGCGGCATCGAACGAGTCGCGGACCGCTTCCGTGGCGGCCAGGCGGCGCAGGCCGTGGTAGTGCAGGTGGGCGGGCAGGTTCAAGACGGCGTCCGCCGGAGACAGATTCGACTCTCCCACAGCCCGGTATGCCATGCGTTCCACGGTGACCTTGCCGAACACCGTGGCGAGGGTGCGCGTGTGCCCGGCCTCGACGCGGTGGTGGACGACGCCTGCGGTGTCGGTGACCTCTTCGCGCCGCCTCTCGCGTGCGGCCCGCACATCGAGGTGGGCCTGCATCAGCAGGCGCTGCAGTTCACGGCCCTGCTCGAGGAGGTAGTCCTCCAGCACATCGTGGTGCGCAGCCGCCGTTTCGGGCTGGGCCAGGACGAGTTGCAGGGAGTCGAACCGGGCGCGTGCGGCCGAGAACGCCCCGAACGTATCGAGTTGCTCGTACGCTGTCATCGGGCTCTTCCTTTGTGGTCTCGCGGCTTCAATCACCACGGACTACGGGGAAGAGCCCACTTCTTACTCAGCGTCGTACGGTCTTGGCCAGGGCGAATCCTCCCTGACTCGTCTCGGCGGCCCAGCCGCGTTTGACCAGTCGTTTCAACTTCGACCGGACCCCTTCGACGTGCTTCGCCTCGATGTCCCCGCCGTTCAGCTTCGCGCACAGCTCCCTCGCCCGCCTCGGCTGGTCGGAGGCGGCCAGCACCTGAAGCATCCGCTGGTAGGAGGACGGCAGCACCGATGTGTCCATCCCCTCACGCCGCTCGGGCACCGCGGCCACGCCCCGGAGCACGGTCCCCGATCCGACGACAGTCCCTGCGGCCTTGCCGACCACCGTCTCCTTGGTCCGGATGGCGAGGGCGACCGGGTCGTCTCCTGCCCGCGGCCCAGATGCCCGCTGCCGGGCAGGGAGATCGACATCCTCGGGCAGATCCGGTCCCATCAGCCACCTCCCGGCCCGACGCTACGAACCCTGTTCGCGGGCACGTTTCCGGGCGGCCCGACCTCGGTCAGGCTGGTCGGTAGGTTCCTGGAGCGAGGTAGACGGCGAATCTCGGGGCGTCCCCGCCTCGGTAGGAGATGAAGTTCTGGGTCGCCGACTCCGTCAGCGGCCGGTCCGCGAGGGAGTCCAGGACGGACACGTAGGGCGACGGGTCTGCGCCCTCGTCGCGCAGAAAGGCCGCCACCCGGTCGCGGGCCGCCGCGTCGTTGTCGTGGACCGGGATCAGTGGGATGTACAGGGTCGCGCCCGGGAGGTCCTGCCCGGAGTCGAGGGTGAAGCATGTTACGGGAGGTTTCCCCCCGGATGAGGCTTGCTGGCCATTGATCTGCCGCAGTGCCCGCGCGAACGAACCCGGTATGTGGTCCCGTGCGACGGCCGACTTGGCATCGATGGAGTCGGGGGACACGTCGGAGTGTGCCAGGTACAGCTGCACCCTGAACTCGTCTGCGCCGATCAGGTCCAGTGCCAGGGATGCGGGCTCGTGCGCCGGGTCGTCGAGGCCGCCCAAGTGTTCCGCCAGGGCGCGCCAGGGGCGTTCCAACCCCAGACGGATCATGGCTTCCTCCGTCCGGGCGGCCGCCTGCTCCCGGCCGCAGACTGCCGGGTTGAGGAAGATCTTGTACAGCGGGTGGCTACCAGGCCGCCAGGCCACCGCGTGGGCGAGGGAGAAGTACCCCTGCGGCTGCTCGGTCGTGAAGAGATCCTCGATCCGCAGATAGCGCTCGATCGAAACTCCGGGACGGTCGGCCAGCCGCCGGGTGAAGGCCATGCCCTCCTCCATGCGGGACTGCGGCGTCCCCGCGCCTGGGGGCTCCAATGCCAGTCGGACCGTGGCCTCGCCGTCCACCCAAGCGATAGACGGCTCGAAGGGCATCCCGTCGATCGAGACCCAGCACGCGCGCTCGGGGGGTGTGCCGACCGGGAGAGCACCCCACGGATGGGTGAGTTCCCGGATGAGGACCAGGATCGATGCCCGGCACTCGCCGACCAGGCCGAGGCTCTCATGCGCGCGCCACACCTTGTCGCAGGCGATGTCCGCGTAGCTGTCGGTCGGCCGGTAGAGCCGGGACTCGAAGCGCAATGCGCGCCCGACCATCTCGGCGGAGACTCCCGATTCTGGGGTGAAGGGGGTGGGCGCGGCTGACTCCGCAGGGACGGTACCGGGGTCTAAGGATTGCAACATGTCTCCCTGAACGTCTCGTTGACGCAAACGAGCGTGATCGTCCCACTGCGGGCCGGAGTGTGTCCACGCATTGCTGGATGAAGTGCCGTCGGGCAGGCTGCAGGTATCTGTTCTGGCCAATATGACGCCCTGTCCGGATACCCGGAGGCCCCTCTCGGTGCGGACGATCCGGGGGTAAAGCGGCAGGCTGAAGCTGACGGGCATTGCCGGCGGTCCCGTTCGACGCCGGGGCAGCTGTCCGGACAAGTCGGCCTGAAATCCCCGCTCCGAGATCCACGCCGCAACGTTTTGCCACATGATCGCTACTTGGTGTAATCGGCCATGCAAGTCTTCCGAGCGGATCTGTGATGTTCGCGTGGCTGCTGCCAGGAGATCCGGTTCGCTTCTGGAAGCCTGCGCAGAGGAGTTGTTAGAGCGTGTCTGCACAGCACCACTCGGTCCCGCCTCGGCCCGTCGCCGGGGCCCCTCGGTCCCTCGCCCCCATCAGCCGTCCCTGCCCGCCAGCCGACCGGGACCGCCCGGAGGGAACCGCGTCGCCAACAACCCTTGCGGCGGCCTTCGCGCAGCAGGTCAGGCGTACACCCGAGGCGACGGCGCTGGCGTACGACGAGATCGCCCTGACCTACCGGGAGCTGGACGACCGCGCGAACCGCCTGGCCGGAGCACTGGCCGAACAGGGGGTGGGCCGGGAGAGCGCCGTCGCGGTGCTGATGGAGCGCTCGGCCGAGCTCGTGGTGTCGCTGCTGGCGGTCGTCAAGACCGGGGGCTTCTACGTGCCGTTGGACTCCCGCCAGCCGACATCGCGGCTGGGGTGGATCCTGACGGAGACCGACGCCCGCGTGGTACTGACCGACGACCCGCAGCGGGTCAGGGACCTCGGTGCCGGCGCCCGGCCGGTTGAGGTGAGCATGGACGCGCTCGCGCGCGGAGCCGGCCCCGAAGCCCCTGACGTACGCGTGGGCCCACAGCAGTTGGCCTACGTGATGTTCACCTCCGGTTCCACCGGGACGCCCAAAGGCGTGGCGGTGACTCAGGACAATGTGGTGAGCCTGGCCGGAGACGCGGCTTGGCGAAGCGGCGCGCAAGAGCGGGTCCTGCTGCACTCGCCGCACGCCTTCGACGCGTCCACCTATGAGCTATGGGTGCCCTTGCTCTCCGGCGGCCGGGTCGTGGTCGCGCCTCCGGGCGAGTTGGACGCGCGGGGCATCGCCGCAGCAGTCGCCGATGCGGGAGTGACCGGGCTGTGGGTGACCGCCGGGCTCTTCGCGGTGCTGGCGGAGGAAGACCCCCGCTGCTTCCAGGGCTTGGGCGAAGTGTGGACCGGGGGCGACACGGTTTCCGCAGAAGCTGTCCGGCGGGTGCTGCAGCAATGCCCCGGAACCGCGGTCGTCAACGGATACGGGCCGACGGAGACCACCACGTTCGCGACCAGCCATCGGGTAGCCGACCCCGGTGGTCTCGGAGCGGTGATGCCCATCGGCGCCGTGATGGAGGGGATGCGGGCCAAGATCCTGGACCCGCGTCTGCGCCCAGTGCCGCCCGGCGAGGTGGGAGAGCTGTACCTCGGGGGCACAGGTGTGGCCCGGGGCTACTGGAACCGCCCGGGTCTGACGGCCGAGCGATTCGTCGCCGACCCGTCGGGCGAGCCCGGAGCACGGCTGTTCCGGACCGGCGACCTGGTACGACGCCGGGCCGACGGACTCCTTGAGTTCGTCGGCCGCAGCGACGACCAGGTGAAGATCCGCGGCTTCCGCGTAGAGCCCAGCGAGGTGGAGGCGGTCCTGGCAGGGCACCCGGGCGTTGCCTATGCCGCAGTCGTGGCCCGCCAGGACCGCCCCGGGCACAAGCGGCTCGTCAGCTATGTGGTTCCCGCCGGCGAAACCGCCCCGGGCCATCGCACCGACCAGCCCGAGCAGATCAGGGAGTGGCAGGAGCTCTACGACTCGCTCTACAGCGGGGCCGCCGCCGTTCGGTTCGGCGAGGACTTCTCCGGCTGGAACAACAGCTACGACGGCCGGCCGATCCCGATGGAGCAGATGGGGGAGTGGCGGGACGCCACCGTGCAGAGGATCCGGGAGTTGCGCCCCCGCCGGATCCTGGAGATCGGCGTGGGGACCGGACTCCTGATGTCCCGGCTGGCCCCGGAGTGCGACGCATACTGGGGGACGGACTTCTCCGGCCAGGTCATCGAGGCACTGCACGGCTTGGTGGCACAGGACGATTCGCTCGCCGACCGGGTGGAGCTACGGGTTCAGGCCGCCGATGTCGTCGACGGCCTGCCCACCGGCTTCTTCGACACGGTGGTCATCAACTCGGTGGCGCAGTACTTCCCGGACGCGCACTACTTGGAGGATGTGCTGCGCAAGGCTGTCGCCTTGCTGGTCCCCGGCGGGGCGGTCTTCGTCGGGGACGTGCGCAACCTGCGGCTGTTGCGCTGCTTCCATACCGACATCCAGCTGCGCCGTCCGGACCTCCCCTCAGATCCCGCGGCCGTCCGCGGGGCGGTCCAGCATGGTGTGGTCCGGGAAAAGGAACTGGTGATCGATCCGGCCTTCTTCAGCGAGCTGTCCAGTCTGGTCGCCGGGATCGGTGGCGTCGACGTGCGGGTGAAGCGGGGGCAGCATGTCAACGAGCTGACGCGCTACCGCTACGACGCCGTTGTGCACAAGCTGTCGGCGGATGAGGCCGTCCCCGGTCTCCCGGTCCGGGAGCTGCGCTGGGGACGAGAAGTGACCGACCTGGAGGCACTCGCCGCCCGTCTCACCGATGAGCCTTCCGCCGCCCTGCGGGTGATCGACGTGCCCGACAGCCGGATTGCGCCCGTGATCGCGGCCATGCGGGCTCTGGAGGAAGACAGCGAAATACGTCCGCTGGCAGACCTCGCCGCGCGCGGCGAGGAGGCGCCCGCTCTGGAGGAGTTCCACGCGCTGGGCGACCGGCTCGGCTGGCTGATCGCCGCCACCTGGTCGCACACCATCGAGGGCAGCTTGGACATCCTGCTGGCACCGCACTCCACCGGCATCCCGGCGACCGGTGGCGCTCCGGTCCCCACCGGTGTGCCGCTCACCTCGCTGGTCAACGTTCCCGCGGCGGCCCGCGATACCGGCGCGCTGGTCTCCTCCGTTGGCTCCTACCTCCGAGAGCGCCTGCCCGAATACCTGCTGCCCGCCGCGACGGTGGTACTGGACGCTCTGCCGCTGACGCTAAATGGAAAGGTGGACCGTCGTCGGCTGCCGGCGCCGGACACCGGCTCCGCCGAGGACGGCCGCGCGCCACGCAATCCGCTCGAAGAACTGCTGTGCGGCCTGTTCGCCGACGTCCTGGGGATGTCCAAGGTCACGATCGACGACAGTTTCATCGCCCTCGGCGGGCATTCACTGTCGGCCACTCGGCTCAGCACCCGCCTGCGGTCCGTGCTCGGTCTGGAACTGCCGGTCCGCGCCGTATTCGAGACGCCGACCGTCGCGGGCCTGGCAGCGGCGGTACGGAAGGCGGCCACCGGAGACCGGCCTGCGCTGGGTCCGTCGGTCCGCCCCGCGGAGGTTCCGCTCTCCTCCGCCCAACATCGCCTGTGGTTCCTGCACCGGCTCCAAGGGGCGGGTGCCGCCTACAACGTTCCCCTGGTACTGAGCCTGACCGGCGACCTGGACCGTACGGCACTCGAGGCCGCACTGGGCGATGTGGTAGCACGCCATGAGAGCCTGCGGACTGTCTTCCCCGAGACATCCGGTGTTCCCCGGCAGCTCATCTTGGAGGGGGACGCCGCACGACCGGCGTTGGCCATCACCCCGACCACGCCGGAGGCGTTGGACGAGGCAGTGGCCCGGGCTGTCCGCCACCCCTTCGGCCTCGAGGCACAGATACCCGTCAGAGCCGAGCTGTTCGTGCTGGCTCCCGACCGGCACGTACTGTCGCTCGTGGTCCACCACATTGCGTGCGATGGCTGGTCGTTGGCGCCACTGTGGCAGGACCTCGCCACCGCCTACACCACACGGCGTGCGGGCAGCGGCCCCGGCCTGGAGCCGCTGCCCGTCCAGTACGCCGACTACGCCCTGTGGCAACGGGAGCTGCTGGGGGACGAGAACGATGCCGGCAGCTTGTCCGCGCGCCAGCTCGCGTACTGGACCAGCGCGCTGACCGGTCTGCCCGAGTGCCTGGAGCTGCCTGTCGACAGGCCCCGCCCCCAGGCTGCCTCCCCTCGCGGCGACACCCTGCGCTTCACCGTGGACGCGAACCTGCACGGGCGGATCGTGGAGCTGGCCAGGAGCTGCGGAGCGAGCCCGTTCATGGTGCTGCACGCCACGCTCGCTGCCTTGCTGACCAAGATGGGGGCGGGTACCGACATCGCGATCGGCGCCCCGGTCGCGGGCCGCACCGATCACGCCCTTGACGGCCTCATCGGATTTTTCGTCAACACGCTGGTCCTGCGCACGGACACCTCCGGGAACCCGGCTTTCCGCGATCTGGTGGCCCGGGCCCGGGAGACGGATCTGGCCGCGTACGCGCACCAGGATATCCCCTTCGAGCGGCTGGTGGAGGCGCTGGCACCCGCGCGTGGCCTCGCTCACCACCCGTTGTTCCAGGTGATGCTCGCACTGCAGAACGCGCCGCAGAGCGGGCTGGAACTTCCGGGCCTGGCAGTCGGCGATGTGGAAGTGAGCACCGGGGAATGCCGGTTCGACCTGTCCCTCAGCCTGCACGAACGCCACGGTGCGGACCGGTGCCCGCAGGGTATGGACGGGGTTGTCGAATACAGCACCGATCTGTTCGACCGAGACAGCGTCGAGCGTCTTGTGGAACGGTTCCAGAACCTGCTCCACATGGTGACCGCCGAACCCGACCGGCGGCTGGGCAGCTTCGACGTCCTTGTCCCCGAGGAGCGTGGCAGACTGCTGGCGCATAGTGGTGACCGCCGCCACGACGTACCGAATCTGCCACTGCCGGACCTGTTCGAGGCGCAGGTGAAACGGGCTCCCGCCGCGACCGCGCTCGTCTTCGACGACGGCGCGGAGGTCGTGCAAACGCTGTCGTACCAGGACCTCAACTCCCGCGCGAACCAGCTGGCCCGGTATCTGATCGACCGCGGTGTCGGACCGCAGCAATTCGTGGCGATCGCGTTACCCCGTTCGGTCCAGTCGGTCGTCGCCACCCTCGCCGTACTCAAAGCGGGAGCCGCCTACCTGCCGCTGGACGTGGACTATCCGGCGGCTCGGATCGGCTTCATGCTCGACGACGCCCGGCCGGCCCTCCTGCTGACCAGCCGGGAAACGCCCCCTTCGCTCCCCGACCGGGGCATCCCACGGATCGTCCTGGACCGGGACGAGACACAGCGCGCGATCGGCCTTGGCCGGGAGACGGACGTCAGCGACGCCGAGCGGCTCCGTCCGCTGCCCGCCGCGAGCCCCGCCTACGTCATCTACACCTCGGGGTCCACCGGTCGTCCCAAGGGCGTGGTGGTCACCCACTCCGGTATCTCCGGCGTGGTGCAGGCCCAGGTGCGGCGGTTCGGTGTGACCGACGCGAGCCGGGTGCTGCAGTTCGCCTCCCACAGTTTCGACTCGGCGGTCTGGGAGCTGTGCGGCGGTCTGCTGACCGGGGCCGCCCTGGTGATGGCCCCGGCAGAGCGGACAGCTCCCGGCCCTGCCCTGTCCGTTCTGATCGAGCGGCACGGCGTCACCCACGCGACGCTTCCTCCCGCCGCGCTGGCAGTAATGGAGCCGGGGGACGTGCCCTCGCT
The DNA here is from genome assembly GCF_035828615.1 of Streptomyces sp. H27-D2. Lineage (NCBI taxonomy): Bacteria > Bacillati > Actinomycetota > Actinomycetes > Kitasatosporales > Streptomycetaceae > Streptomyces > Streptomyces sp. H27-D2. Next base: position 25,651 of record NZ_JAYMZR010000070.1, read on the forward strand.
CACCTCGCTGATCGTCTCGGGAGAGGCCTCGTCGGGGGAAACAGTCCGGCGCTGGTCCACCGGCCGTCGGTTCATCAACGGCTACGGCCCCACCGAGACGACGGTGTGCGCCACACTCAGTTCCCCGCTCTCCGGCGACGGCACGCCCCCGATCGGCCGGCCCACCGTCAACGCCCGCGCCTACGTCCTGGACCGTGACCTGTGCCTTGTGCCCCCCGGGGTGGCCGGTGAACTGCACGTCGCCGGGGCAGGGGTGGCCCGCGGTTACCTGAACCTGCCGGGTCTGACCGCCGAGCGCTTCGTGGCGAACCCGTACGGCGAGCCGGGCACCCGCATGTACCGGACCGGCGACACCGTGCGGTGGAACCACGACGGGGAGCTGGAGTTCATCGGCCGCATCGACGGGCAGGTCAAGATCCGGGGCTTTCGCATCGAGCCGGGCGAGATCGAGGCCGTCCTCGGCAGCCATCCCGGGGTGGCGCAAGCGGTCGTCATCCCCAGGAAGGACGACCGCGGCAGCACGTACGTCGCCGCGTACGCCGTGCCGACCAGCGATGCGGCGGACCTGGACGGGCTGACGCTGCGCGCCCGTCTGGCGGACCTGCTGCCCGACTACATGGTCCCGTCCGCCGTGATGGTGCTGGATGCCCTGCCGCTGACGACGACAGGAAAGGTGGACCGGCGCGCGCTCCCGGCACCGGACTTCGGCGCGCTGTCGACGGGCCGCGCTCCCCGCAACCCGCGCGAGCGCATCCTGTGCGAGCTGTACGCCGAGATCCTGGGCGTCCCCCACGTCACGATCGACGACAGCTTCTTCGCCCTGGGCGGGCACTCCCTGCTGGCGACCCGGGTGATCAGCGGGGTACGCCGCCGCCTCGGATCAGAGTTGCCCGTCCATGCCCTCTTCGAACGGCAGACGGTGGCAGCGCTGCTGGAAGCCATCGACGCACCCCAGGGACCGGGCGCGCAGGAACCGCCCTCGACCGACCTTGCGGCAGAAGCGGTTCTGGACCCGCTGATCACCGTCCGGCACCGGCGCCCCGCACAGCCCGCCAGGACCGCGGCCCGCCCGAACATCCTGCTGACGGGTGCGACGGGGTTCCTCGGCTCCTTCCTGCTCCGCGAACTCCTCGACCGCACGGACGCGGACATCCACTGCCATGTCCGCGCCGACGACGCCGAACAGGCGGCCCACCGGATCCGACGGAGCCTTGTGCAGTACGGGCTATGGGACGAGTCTTCGCGCGAACGGATCCTTCCCGTACCGGGGGATCTGGAGCAACCGCTGCTCGGCCTCACCCCCGACCGGTTCGATTACTTGTCGGCCCGCATCGACGCGATCTACCACAACGGCGCGCGGGTCAGCGCCGTCGACTCCTACGCCCGGCTGAAGGCGGCGAATGTACTGGGCACACGCGAGGTGCTCCGGCTGGCGACCCGGTCGGGGGCGGTCCCGGTGCACTACATCTCCACGGCCGCCGTGTCGGTGGGGATAGACGACACCCCCGACTTGGTGCCCGAGGACCACCGGGTCCGGCCGGAGTCCGTCATGCGCAACGGCTACACCGCCAGTAAATGGGTGGCCGAGCAGCTCGTGTGGGCGGCGGCGGACCGCGGCCTCCCCGTCACGGTGTACCGGTGCGGCCGGGTGAGCGGGCACACCGGCAGCGGCGCCGGATCCAGTGGGGACGTGCTCTGGCAGCTCATCAGAGCCATGATCGTCATCGGTGCCGCACCCGAGCTGACCGATACGGCGGGCCCCGAAGCAGTGATCGACCTCGTGCCCGTCGACTACGCCGCAGCCGCTGTCATCCACCTGTCGCACCGTCCGCGCAGCAGCGGCTTGGCGCACCATCTCACCTGTCCGCATCCGCTCCCTCTGGGCGAGGCCCTCGACCATCTACGGGCGTACGGGTACCGCCTGGACCCTATGCCCCACACGGAATGGACCCGCACGCTCCGGCAACGGGCGGACGCGGCAACAGGGCAGGAGCACCTGGACGCTGCCGTGCTCCTCAGCGACACCCTGCCCGGACTCGCGCAGCTGGGCAGGGTCCAGCTCGACCGCAGCAACACGCGCGCCGGATTGGCGGATTCGGCGTTGTCGTTCCCGACGCTGGACGGCGAGTTGATCCGCACCTACGCGGACTACTTCGTCGCCTCCGGCTTCTTCCCGCCAGCCACCACGCGCTGAACGCAGCCTTGAGCAAACCGAAGCCGGCCCCCGGTACACCCACTACACCGAGGAAGAGGTACCGCATCGTGAACAATCCCTGGGACGACGCCACGGGGACCTACCGGGTCCTGGTCAATAGCGAAGGACAGCACTCCTTGTGGCCGTCTTTCACCGATGTCCCCGCCGGATGGACCGCCGTCTGCGGACCCGGCACCCGCGAGGAATGCCTCGGCTACGTCGAGGAGAACTGGACCGACATGCGCCCCCAGAGCCTCGTCGACTGCCACAACAGCCTCTCGGCGGTGAAGTCGGCATGACCACACGGCAGGAACCCCCTCGCTATCCGTTCAACGAAGCGGCCGCCCTGGACGTCGACCCCTTGTACACACAGCTGCGCCAGGAGGAACCCGTCGTCCGCGTCAGCTGCCCCTTCGGCGAGGACGCCTGGCTGGTGACCACGCACGCAGATATGAAGACGATCCTCGGCGACCGCCGGTTCAGCCGGGCACTCGCCGCTGAGCACGACGAATCCCGCCTGACTCCCCTGCCCATCCACACCAGCATCCTGGGCATGGACCCGCCCGACCACACACGCCTGCGCAGACTCCTGTCCAGGGTCTTCACCGCGCAGCGGGTCGAGCTCCTACGACCCGGGATCGAGAAGGTAACGGGCCGCCTGATCGACGACATGGTGGCCGGGGGCGCGCCCGCAGACCTCATGGAGCAGTTCGCCGTGCCACTGGCGGGCACCGTCGTCTGCGACCTGCTCGGCGTCCCGTTCGAGGACCGGGAGCAGTTCCGCGAGTGGATGGACGCCTTCTCCGCCACCACGGTGATGACGGCCGATGAGGCCGAACACGGCACGGAAGCACTGCACGGATACATCGCACAGCTGATGAACCGCCGCCGCGAGAGCCCTCGCGACGACCTCATCAGCGCCATGGTCCGGGCCAGCGACGAGGAGGAGAAGCTCTCCGAGACGGAACTGGTGGAACTGGCGAGCGTCCTGCTGATCGCCGGACACGAGACAGTCTCCTCACAGCTCATCGACTCCCTCTATCTCCTGTTCACCCACCCCGACCAGCTGGACCTGCTCAAACGCCGGCGCGAGCTGATGCCCAGGGCGGTCGAAGAACTGCTCCGCTACGTCCCGCTCATCTCCCACGTCACCTTCGCGCGGTACGCTACCGAGGATGTCGAGCTGAGTGGAACGCTCGTCCGCGCAGGCGAATCCGTACTACCGGCGATTCCTTCGGCCAACCGCGACGAATCGGTCTTCGAGAATGCGCACGAGTTCGACCTCACCCGGCAGCGCAACCCCCACCTGGGCTTCGGGTACGGCATCCACCGCTGCCTGGGAGCCCCGCTCGCCCGGCTGGAACTGCACGTCGCCGTGGATTCGCTGTTGACGCGCCTCCCGGACCTGCGATGCGCGATTCCCTTGGACTCACTCGAGTGGAAGGACGGCATGCAGGTAAGGAGCCTGCTGCGCCTTCCGGTCCTCTGGTGACCCAGGCCCTGGCCGCAGGTGCGATCCACGTCTGCGGCCAGGCATACCATCCATCGGTCAGGCGAGCCGCCAGTCGCGATCGGCAGGACTCAGCGTCCGGGTCTCGGCGGGATCACGTACGACCACCGGGCCGAGCACGAGGTCAATCCTCTCCATGACCTCCTCGTCCAGGCGGACATCGACCGCCTGGGCATTGGCGGTGATCTGCTCCGGGCGGGACGCGCCGACCACCACCGCCGAGACACCTGGGCGCTGCAGTACCCAGGCCAGCGCGAGCTGAGCCAGGCTCAGTCCGGCATCCGCCACGAGCGGTTGGAGTTCCTGGACCCGGCCCAGGACATCATCCTTCAGCCAGGCGGCCAGTTCCGGAGAGCCGTCATTGACGTCCGTCGCCCGTGAACCGACGGGCCACTCCCGCCCTGGCAGGTACTTGCCGGTCAGCACTCCCTGCGCGAGCGGCGACCAGACGACCTGACCGATACCGAGTTCCGCGCAGGCCGGTATGACCTCGGCCTCGGGTACCCGCCACAGCGCCGAGTACTGCGGTTGGTTCGACACCAGGAAGATCCGCAATTCACGGGCCAGCGCGTGACCGCGCCTGATCTGGTCCGCCGTCCATTCGGAGACACCGATGTAGTGCGCCTTGCCCGCGTGGACCACGTCGGCCAACGCCTCCATCGTCTCTTCCAAGGGAACCGACGGGTCGAACCGGTGGGCCTGGTAGACGTCCACATGGTCCGTTCCCAGGCGCCGCAGGGAATTGTTGATCGACTCGTGGATGTGCTTGCGGGAGAGTCCGAGATCGTTCCTGCCCGGGCCGGTGGGTGCGAAAACCTTGGTGAGGATCTCCAGGCCCTCCCGGCGTTCTCCCTTCAGCGCCCGGCCCAGCGACTCTTCCGCATGCGTGCCTGCGTAGACATCCGCGGTGTCGAAGGTGGTGATCCCGACATCGAGCGCGGCCCGCACACAGGCGACCTCCGTCTCCTCGCTCCTCGACGAACTCCGGGTTAACCAGTTGCCGTAGGCGATCTGGCTGACGATCAGACCGCTGAGTCCAAGGTGACGGAAATTCATGACGTCACGCTACCAACACCCACTATCCCTGCACTTGCTGATCTTTTAACTCGTAGCGGTCCGCTGCCCCGGGGTCTCCCAGACCACCGGTGCCTTCCTCCGCATCCAGGGCAACACGCCGGTCCTCGACGACCTTCGGCAGCATCTCGCCGACCGCCTCCACCGCGAGGCCCGCCTCACCCACTACCTGAAGGGTGAAGGACTCAAAGCGCGCTGGGCGCACGACCCGTCCCCCGACCTGGAACACCGAGTCCGCGAACGTCGGCTCCCGGACGGGCAGGCGAACCTGGACGCCGCCCTGCACGACCTGCTGACCGAACCGCTCCCCGACCACGGCCCGCTCTGGGACATGTGGCTCCTCCATGGCCACGCACCCGGCCGCTACACCATCGCCTACCGCGCGCACCACACCAGCCACGACGGAGGTGGCTTCCTCACCACTCTGCATCGTCTGTTCGGCACCGCCGCGGACTGCTCCAGTCGACGCTGTCGGCAGCCCCGGCCCCGAGCCTCTCCCCCTACAGCTAAACGATCATGGTGACAGTCATCGTCGGTATGTGTCAGCTATCGGCTGTAGTCGCACGGACCAGGAGCTGGAACTCGGCGCGGTGGTCGGTCAGCCACGCGAGGTAGAAAAGTCCCTGGTTGATGACGTTCGCGTCCCTCGAACGTTTGTACTCGATTTTACCGACCGCAGGAGCTCGTGAACCGTCTCTGAACTGCGACGATTCATAGACTACATGTCCGCGACGGGGAGTTGGGGCTGGCTGCGTAGGTGAGAACGGTTGTTGGTGAGTCTCAACAGCAGTTGTCGATCACTGCGTGGGAAAAGGTCGATGAGAATTGACACCGCTGCTGGCATCTGGAGTGTCAGTGGCTGCTGAGAAGGTCGAGTCATGGCGCGGGCCGCCCGTCAGGGACGCGGGGCCTTCTCGCCGTGCACGGCTGTGTATTCGGCTGCGAGCCAAGGGCCGAGGTCGTTGATGAGCATCCCGACCACCGGCAGGTCGGGTGAGGGTACACGGCCAATGGACGCGGCGACACGCATCTGCTCGACGCGCTCGGGGTAGTAGCGGCCGAAGAGCTCGGCGGACTGGTCGAGGTCGCTGGTCCAGCCGCCCCATCGGGGCATGATCAGGGTGAATCCTGTGCGGACGATGCGACGGCCGACGAGACGGCTGAGGGTCCGGCGATCGGCGTCCGTGGTGGCTTCGGCTGCTTTGGCACGCCAGCGTCGAAGCACGCGGGCGAGGTCACCGTTGGTCTCCCGCGCGAGTAGGGCTGTGGGGCGGTAACGGGGCAGTTGTTCTGCGAGGTCAGGGCCCAGCAACGGGGTGCAGAGGCAGGCGATGAAGAATCCGGCATCGTGACGTTCGACGTCGCTGAGCAGAACCCGCGTGCTGGTCAGCAGGATCCCGACGCCATCGATCTGCGGGAACGCACGGTCGAGTACGGCCTCGATTGCTTTGGCGTCAGCGCGGTCGGCTTCGGTGGGCTCGTCGTGGAGGGCGAGCTGGAGGTCGAGGTCGGAGACTCCGGGGGCGGCGGTGCCACGGGGGATGCTGCCGTAGAGGTAGGCACTGTGCAGGCGCGTTCTGCCGAACGTCTCGGTGATGTGAGCGCGGGCGGCATCGACGACGGGGACGAACGCTGCCGGCACTCGGTCCAGTGCGCCTTCGCGTGCGATCGTTCCGTCGCGGTCCAGCCCTCGTTCATTCATGGGGCCACTGTGCCTTGTGCTGCTGTGTGCTGCCGAGCGGATTTCCGAGGCGGTGTGGCGTCCGCGAATCGCACCGCCCCGCCCGGGAGTCCCGGCGGATCGCCGTATACAGATCGACCTTGGACTTCGGCAGCACTCGTGCCCCCTCGTCGTGCAGAGCACAGCCATCCCCGACAAAGTCATGGGACCGTTGCTGTAACTCGCCTGGGTGGTCTCATGGGACGGCCCGTCCACCGGGACGGTGGACGGGCCGTGAAGTGGTTGGGCGCGAGGGATCAGGACTTCGGTACCGGTTCGGCGATGCGGGCTTCAAGGTCGGCGACGCGCCGGTCCTGGAAGCGCAGGTTCGAACGGGCGGCCTTGAGGCGTTCGTCGAGGGTGCGGTTGTCGGTGGTGAGCTGGCGGACGCGCTGTTTGAGGGTGGTGTTCTCGGTGGTGATCCGCTGGATGGCGCCCTCGGTCCATTCGGCTTGCAAATCGCGTATCTGGCCGAGGAGTTCACCGATCCGGTTGCGTTGGGTGCCGATCTCAATGTAGGCGGCCTTGAGGGCTTCCTCGGCGTTCAGGGCGCGTTCGCGCCAGGTCGCCTCGCGTTCGTCGTCCTGTTCAGCGAGCGTGCGGGATCGTTGTTCGCCGGCCTGCGTCATCGCTGCGGCGACCGCGGCTCTGGCCTCGACGTTGTCGTAGAGGAAGGTGCGCGAGACGTCCGCTCGGCGGGCGACGGCGGCGACACTGACCTGGGCTTTCTCGCGTCGGAGCCGGGCGATGGCCTGGTGGATGCGCTCAAGGGCGGCTTCGGTCTTGCGGCGGCGGGCGGCCAGGGCCGCCGCGGTGCGGAGTTCGGAAGCGGTGTTCATGCGGCTTCCTGTTCGGGGTCGTCGCCGTCGGCTGTGCACGTATCGCTGTACTCGTCCGGCTCGTCGCTGCCCGCGTCGGCGAGGTCGGCGGCGCGGAAGGCGGTGGACCATAGGCGGTGGAAGTAGTCCTGGGGTTTGCGCAGGTCCGGGGCGAGGGCGTCGTCGAGGAGGCCGAGGCCGGCCAGGGCCTTTTCCAGGCCGTCGATGGCGCGGGCAGTGGGCTCGAAGTAGCGGTGGAGGTAGTCGGCGGTGGCGTCGTCGGGGGCGCCTTCCGCCAGCAGTCGCCACTGCTCGCGCTTGCGCCGCCAGTAGAGCAGGTCGGCGCCGGACAGGACGAACTTGTCACAGTTGTGGCAGTCGAGATTGAAGGGGCAGGCGCCGCCGTCGACGACGGGCTGGAAGGTGCAGAAGCCGCCCTCGGCGGGGGTACTGCGGCGGGACAGGTCGATGGCCAGGGCCTGGGCCTGTTCGCGGGTGAGCGGGGTGGTGTCGCTGGTGAGGGGTTCGCCGGGGTTGGCGGTGCCGGGTCCGGCGACCCAGACGTGCTGGAGGACGTTGTCCAGGTCCGACTGGGTCAGGTGTAACGGTGCAGTCGGGTATTGGAACTCTCCGAATAGCTCACGTCGAGGCATCGCTGTTGATGGTCAGAAGGACTCGGGCCAGTTGACTGCCCCGCAGTAGAACGGCGTGGGGGCCGATGGTGGACTGCGGCGGGAGGGAACGGATGTAGTCAGAAGCAGGTCTGCTCGCCTCAGCCAGGGAGATCGAGGTCGCGGCGTTGTTTCGGTGCGCCTCCGGGTGCGGGACTGCACCGAGCAACGGGACTATCGATGGCTGAGAGCCCGACTCGGAACCTACAGGCACCCCTGCGTATCAAGGTCGAGCGTGATCGAACGTCCCGACCCCCCGGGCCAAGGGTTTGTGCCAACGATCAGTCGCCGAACCGGGTCCCGTCATCACGCAACTAATGGTTGCACGTACCTGGGTAAGTCGGCTAGGTTGATGCGCAACTAAACGTTGCAGAAGGTGGCGAGCATGGAATTCGGAACGATCGAGCGGAAGATCCACATCGACGCCTCACCCGAGGTCGTCTTCGACGTGGTGAGCAGTCCCGAGCACCTGCGCGAGTGGTGGCCGGACGAGGCGGAGTTCCCGGCCGTGCCCGGGGGAGCGGGGCGGATCGGCTTCGGGGACTTCTCGCACGGCGGCACCTGGGTGCAGTTCGCGGTCGTCGACGCCGTGCCGCCGCGGCTCTTCTCCTTTCGGTGGACCCACGAGGAGGGGGAGTCAGCCGCCCCGGGCAACTCGAACCTGGTCGTCTTCGAGCTCGAGCCTGCCGGGACAGGGACGCTCCTGCGGATGACCGAGAGCGGCTTCCGCGAGCGCGGCTGGGAGGAAGCGAAGGTTGCCGCCAAGTACGCCGAGCACGTCACCGGCTGGGACTTCTACCTGCCGCGGTTGCCGGCGTACGCCGCGAAGGTTGGAGCGGGTGCATAAGCGTGATGGTGGACGACGACCTCTGGTCGGCGGTCGGCGACCCGACCCGGCGCCGGATGCTCGACCTGCTGCTGAGTGAAGGCAGCGGGACGGCGACCAGCCTGAGCGAGCAACTGCCGGTGACCCGTCAGGCGGTGGCGAAGCACCTCGTCGTCCTCGACCGGGTCGGGCTGGTGCACGCCACCACCGCCGGCCGCGAGAAGCAGTTCCGCGTCGATCAGGCCCAGCTCGCCCGCGCCGTCGCCCAGCTCGCCGACGTCGGCACTGCCTGGGGCTCCCGTCTCCAGCGCATCAAGCGCATCGCCGAGACGATTCAGCGCGGCAAGGACACGAACAACGAGACCGAGAAGAAGTAGTAGAGAGGAACACGGAGATGGCAGACATCCTTCACCGCATCGGCGTCGAGCAGTCCTCGCCGGAGCAGGTGTACGACGCGCTCACCACCCTGGACGGCTTGTCCGGCTGGTGGACCGAGAAGACGTCGGGGGAGACCGACCTCGGCGGCGTGATCGAGTTCCGGTTCGGGCCGGGCGGGTTCGACATGAAGGTCGCCGAGCTCGATCCGGGCCGGCTCGTCCGCTGGGACGTCGTGGACGGACCGCAGGAGTGGATCGGCACCAGCGTGCAGTGGGACCTCCGTCAGGACGGCGACTACACGATCGTGCTGTTCAAGCACGAGGGCTGGCGTGAGCCGGTCGAGTTCATGCACCACTGCAGCACCAAGTGGGGCACCTTCCTGATGAGCCTCAAGCAGCTCCTCGAGACCGGGGAAGGTGCCCCCGAGCCGCGCGACGTGAAGATCAGCGACTGGCACTGACCCAGCGACGCCCGAGGAGGATCACGACGACGCCGATCAGCAGGCCGGTCAGTGCAGCCCCGCCGATGAGCAGGGACGGCGGCTGACGTCGGCGGCGTAGGCGGCCCAGTCCCCAGCTGATGCCTTCTGCCACTGGACGGCGACTTGGATGTGGATGCCGAGCATGCGGGCCAGGATCGCGGCCGGGACTTCCTCGGCGAGGGCAAACAGGGCCGTTGACCGGGCCTGGCCGGGTTGGAACCCGAAGCTGATCAGCCGTTGGCCGAGACGGTCGGCGCTGACGTGTTGGCCGGGGCGTTGCCCTGGAAAGAGCCAGGGGGTCTGGTCGGCGTGTCCGATCACTGTGTAGGGGCGGCGTGTTGCGATCAGGTCGAGGACGAGTGCGGCGAGCGGTTCGGGCAGGACGGTCGGGGCGGTCCCCAGGCGGACGGAGACCTGACCGTTCGCCTCGCTGACCTGGTCGACAGTGAGGGTGCTGATCGTGCTGAGCCGTTGGGCGTAGAAGAGCAGGAGTAGTCCGGCGACCCGATCGGCAGTGTTCAGTGTGTCGTCGTGGAGGAGTCTGCGGGCGTCGTCCCACCGGCCTTCGGAGTCGTGGGGGCCGACCGGGCCCTGCCAGCGCTCGGCGCCGAAGGCCAGCCCCTTTGCCAGCCGGGTCTTGGTCGCCCAGCGGATGAAGTGGCCGGTCTGGTCCCAGTAGCTGAGGTCCTCGCGCGCTTTCCACTGGTCCAGGTCGGGCTGGGTGCAGGTGGCGAGGGTCAGACCGCTGCCGGACAGCCAGTCCAGGAAGTTGACGGCGGCGGTGATGTGGCTGCGGACGTTGGCCATCTGCAGGTGGGTGGCATGGTCGGCACCGAGGCGTCGTCGTAGGCGTCGGAGGTGGTGCCAGACCGCGTAGCTGTGCAGCATCGCGCGTTCGTCGTGATCGTCGCGGGATGCGATGGTCCGGGTTGTCCAGCGTTCGAGTTTGATAAGGCGCTCGTCGCGGTCGGGCAGGATACCTCCGGCGACGAGAACGGCCCGCAGATGGTCGAGGGTTTTGCCGGCTGCGAGCTCGTCGAAGACGTCGTGGGTCACCGCGCGCTGGTCGGCTGCGATCTCCTTCAGCAGCCGGGCGACGACCGGGCGCGACAGCCAGGCGACTGCGGTGACCGGCCGGTCGATGCCGATCAACGCGGCGTGCAGCGAGGCCAGTTCGTGGCGAACGGACCTGTCGGGGCCGGCGAACACCTCGTCGGCGCGTTGGGTGAGAGTGCAGCGCTGGCAGGGCCGGTGCGTGCTGGTCTGCCAGGTGGTTTTGCAGGTCGGGCATCGTTCCCAGAAGTCGGGATCGGGGTTGAGGCACTTGTCGGCGTACACGTGAACGTGCTCAGTCCCGTACGGATGAACGTGCTCAGTTCTTGATGTGCTGAGGGCGGTTGGTCGGCAGTCTGCTGCTGTCTGTTCGGGGCGGTGGAGGGCGGCTGACGGTGGTTTTGGACCCGCATCGGTGGTTGGAGCTTCGGCGTTTTCGCGGTCTGTACGAGTCCGGGGCGATGAGCCTTTCGGAGATCGCGAAGGAGACCGGGCTGAACCGGCGCACGGCCCGCAAGTACCTGTCCGGGCAGGCGCCGGTCGCGCCGCCGCTGCGGACGGTGAGCGGGCAGCCCCGTAGCCGGGTGGTGGACGAGGTCGCGCCGTTGATCGACGCGATGCTGCGGGCCGAAATCCTGATCAAGGGTGCGGTGGTCCACGAACGCTTGGTCGCGGAGTACGGCTTCAGCGGCAACTACCAGCGGGTGAAGATATATCTGCAGGAGGCCCGGCCCCGCATCGCCGAGGAGCTCGGCATCAGCCCGGGTGAACTAGCCGGACTGCACCGCAGGTTCGAGGTGATCCCCGGGGCCCAGGCCCAGGTCGACTGGGGCGGTGCGACACGAAGTCGCGCATATGAGTGAACTCGCAGATTGGAGGCCGGTCATGCCGGTTGCGTAGTTCTCGGTCAGTGTTCGAGACCGGTCTCCGCCCTGACGTGCGCTCGCGGGTCTTGCCCGCAGAGGGTGCGAAGCTCAGGGAAGACGCCCAAGGGCCCCCGATCCGTCAGGGGGAGCAACCGGGCAAGGAGAAGGCCGGACGGGCGAACGCGAGTGAACCCCCTGTGATGCCTCGTCATCGACAAGCCCGGGGAGACGGAAGGAACACCGGGCGATAGGACCTGGCCGCTGGAAGAGGCGGCGAGCGGCGACCGGAGCCTGCCCCGTCGGTCGCAAGAACACCGCTGGTCCCGGGGTTTAGGGGGCGCCCTCCCCGGTCGCGTCTCGTATGCGCGGAACGTGGAAACCCCGTCGGGGTCCGGGCCATCTGGCTCGGTAGGCCGATCGCAAGAGGGGCGGAAGCCCTCGGCGGGACAGGATGCCCAAGAAGCGGATGCTGGCTGCCGAAAGGCAACGGGACTCGTGACACTACGGCTGCCTCTCCAGGCGGCTGTCACGGGGAACCGGCCGGATGCCGGTCCAGGCGACCGGGCCCGAAAGGGCGCTGACGTGGGCTGGTGAGCCTTTGAACGCCGAGGCCGAGCCCCGGCTACCGCCGACTGCGCTACTCACGCTATGCCGATGATCACCTCCTGGGTTTCATCGGACCGAAAGCCGAAGCCGAAGCTATCAAGGATCAACTGTCGAAGTTCCTGCGTGACGAACTCAAGCTGGAACTCTCGCCGGAGAAAACTCTGATCACTCACGCCCGGACCCGGGCGGCCCGATACCTCGGCTACGAGATCATCACCCAGGGAAGCAGTAGCAAGATTGTCCGTGGCCAGCGTGCCGTCAACGGAAAGATCGGGCTGCGTGTTCCCCTCGATGTGATTGCGGCGAAACGCGCCCCCTACCGGAAACACGGAAAGCCGTGGCACCGGTCGGCCATTCAGAACCTTGACGACTACGACATCGTCAAGACATTCGCGGCCGAATACCGGGGAATCGTCCAGTACTACATGCTTGCCGGTGACGTCTGGCGCTTCAAGGCGCTCCGCTGGGACGCCCAGACGTCCCTGCTGAAAACGCTGGCCGCGAAGCACAAGTCCTCGGTGAAGAAGATGGCGGCCCGATATCGGGCCAAAGTCTCAACACCGCGCAGACTGCGCACGTGCTACGAAGCCCGGGTCGACCGCGAGGGCAAGCAGCCACTGGTCGCACGGTTCGGAGGGATCCCGCTCACACGGAACAAGGACGCGGTCCTCGACGACCGCACGCCGAGGAAAATCACCTATCCCCGCAGGGAGTTGACCGTTCGACTCCTCACGGGACGGTGTGAACTGTGCGGTGACACGGGCAAGGTGCAAGTGCACCAGGTCCGCAGCATGGCCAGCCTCGGTACATCCAGCACAGAACGGCCGGCCTGGGCGACGCTCATGGCGAAGAAGTGGCGCAAGACCCTGGTGGTCTGCATGCCGTGTCATGACGTCATCCACGGGCAGTCAACGACGCTCACGGCGTAGATAACTGGAGAGCCACGTGCATCGAAAGGTGCCCGCGTGGTTCGGAGGGGGGCCGCGCGGAAAAGGGCCTGGACATCAGGCACCTCGCCGCGCGGCCTACCCGGTGGAAAGCCGCCGAGGACCTCCACCCCACCGGTCCCGCCCGCGCGGCCTGCGTCGCCGACCTGGCCCGCACCGTCCTGGAGGGACACAGCGTCCGCGTCGTCGCCGACCTGCGAGCCCAGGCCCGCACCCGCCGCCAGGACGGCCCCGCCGCCCTGCCCGGACTGGAGCGCACCGCCGCCTACCTCGAAGCCAAGCAGCCCTTTCTGAGCTACCACATCGCCCTCGCCTTGGGCTGGCCCATCGCCAGCGGTGTCATTGAAGGGTGCTGCAGATATCTGATCAAGGACCGTCTCGACATCACCGGCGCGAGATGGAGCCTGGCCGGGGCCGAAGCCATCCTCCTCCTACGCGCCGTCATCGACAACGGCGACTTCGACGCCTACTGGCACTTCCACGCCAACCGCACCTACCAACGCGACCACGCCAGCCGCTACCGGCACGAATTCGCCACAGCAGCGTGATCAACAATCTGCAGGTCACTCAAGAAGCAACGCACCCTCTTCGGGAAGAAGTCGACGCGACGCCCTGCCGCTCGCTCTCCGGGCGAGACAGCCCGTCCCGTCACTCACCATGAAATTCTCCGCTCCCGACGCGGGCCGCACTCATGCCGAGCTGAAGGCCATCCACCCCGAGTTCAACAGTCGCCTGCTGGGGAGGATCTGGGGAGTTCTACCGGCGCTGGGGAGCCCGTGGGGGAGAACCGACTATATAAATCGGCATGATGCTGAAAGACCTTGAAAGACGCATCGCGGCAGGCCAGAGCACCCTCACGGCGAATCATCGCAGGTCAGCACCACATGCGCGATGGGATCAAGAAGATCTCCTCATGGGCGGCCATCCTGTTCGCCCCGACGCTCGTCGGCACGATCTACGGCATGAACTTCGACGATATGCCGGAGCTGCACTGGGCGTTCGGATACCCGTTCGCGATCATGCTGATGGCCATCGTCTGCGTGAGCCTGTACGTCATCTTCAAGCGCCGCGACTGGCTCTGAGGCGGGTCGGCCGAGGCGACCCCTGCCACGAACCGGTCATCGACCGGCCCCCGCAGTCGGCCGAAAGCATGGCGGCGGCGGGCCCCCTGCCCTCCTAGCCTCGATCGTTCATGAGTCCTCGTCGGTGTGCTGACGGGGACTCTGTGTTTGCGAGGTGCGGTTCTTTCCGGGCTGGGGCAGGTTGACGGCCCGGTTGTCGCGTCGGGTGGGCGCCGGGTTCCA
>NZ_JAYMZR010000071.1:0-39556 GCF_035828615.1 Streptomyces sp. H27-D2
CATCTGGTGCGCGCCCCCTGCTTGTGCGTCCGCGCCGCCCGGATGGCAGAGGCGGGGCCCGTCTTCGTACGACCCCGTCGGCGTCCGGGCCGCGCCCGACCACTCCCCCGACCACTCCCCCGGGCCCGCGCTCGCGGCAACGCCCGCGGCGACGCCCGCGGCGACGCCCGCGGCGACGCCCGCGGCGACGCTTCAGAGCACCTCTTCGAGCCGTTTCGCGAGCAGGTCCCAGCGCCAGCGCTCCTCGACCCAGGCCCGGCCCCGCTCGCCCATCCGCCGCCGCAGCTCGGAGTCCTGCAGAAGTGTGACGATCCGGTCGGCGGACTCCTCCGCCGAGCCGCCCCGTACGACCCAGCCGGTCTCCCCGTCGAGCACCGCGTCGGGTGCGCCGCCGGAGTCGCCCGCGACCACCGGCAGACCGGTCGCCGAAGCCTCCAGGTAGACGATGCCGAGGCCCTCGACGTCGAGGCCGCCCCTGCGGGTGCGGCAGGGCATCGCGAAGACGTCGCCCGCGCCGTAGTGGCCGGGCAACTCCTCCCACGGCACCGGGCCGGTGAAGCGCACCGAGTCCTCGACGCACGTGTCGGCGGCCAGCTTGCGCAGTTCCTTGCCGTACGGGCCGCCGCCGACGATCAGCAGCACCGCGTCCGGGACCCGGGCCAGGATGCGCGGCATCGCCAGGATCAGCGTGTCCTGGCCCTTGCGCGGGACCAGCCGGGAGACGCAGACGACCACCGGCCGGCCGGCGAGGCCCAGCCTGGCCCGGATCTCGTCGCCGCCCGAGCCGGGATGGAAGGTCTTCTCGTCCACCCCGGGCGGCAGTTGGACCATCCGGGCGGCGGCCTGCGGAGTGAGCGCCTCCGCGATCCGCGAGCGGGTGTACTCGCCGAGGTAGGTGATGGTGTCCGTGCCCTCGCCGATCCGGCGCAGCAGTTGCCGGCTGACGGGCAGCTGGGCCCAGCCCGCCTCGTGCCCGTGCGTGGTGGCGACCAGCCTGCGGGCGCCGGCCCTGCGCAGCGCGGGGGCCATCAGGCCGAGCGGCGCAGCCGCCCCGAACCACACCGAGGAACAGCCGTGTTCCCGCAGCAGTCCGGCCGCCCGCCGGGTCACGCCGGGGGTGGGCAGCAGCATCGTCGTGGCGTCCCGTACCACCGGGAACGGCTGCTCGGCGTCGAAGCGGGCGGTGGCCTCGGCGCCCTCCCGCCCCTTCTTCCAGGTGGAGGCGTAGACGACGATCCGCTCGGAGTCCAGGCGCAGCGCCATGTTGTGCAGAAACGCCTGGATGCCACCGGGCCGGGGCGGGAAATCGTTGGTCACGATCAGGGTCTTGTCCATCGCCGCCGACAGTACCGCTGCGGTCAGGGGCAACCGCGCCGCGCCCCCGGCACGTCATCGCCGGTGCACCAGGACCACGGCTCCGGACGGCATCATGCAGGCAAGCGATCCGGTGAACGGAACGCGGTGATGTTGACGAACGCGTTGACGCGCGTGTTGCCGTTGACGTTGACGCGAATTGATGTGGACGTTGACGTGGACCCCGGCGACGGTACTGACGGTGACGGTCGGCGCTGGCGCTGGCGCTGGCGCTGGCGACGACGAATCGGTGAGGTGCGACGAAGTGGACACGACCGGCACGGGCGGCATGGGCGGCAAACGGCTCGCCGTCGTCATCACGGCCTGGTCCGTCACCCGGGCGCTGCTGCTGCTCTGCGTCCTCAAGGTGCTCACGCTGCCGGGCCCCGACGTGACCAGCGACGTCGCGGTGATCTACCGGGGTTGGTTCGACGTGCTCGGGACCGGCTCCTTCCCGCTCGACGACGTCACCTGGCAGTACCCGCCCGCCGCCGCGCTCGCCGTCCTCTCCCCCGGCCTGCTGCCGTTCCTCGACTACGCCACTGCCTTCTTCGTGCTGATCCTGCTGCTGGACGCGGTCGTCCTGGCGCTGCTGCTGTTCACCGCGCGCCGCCCGGAGCGGAGTTCGCGCGGTGTCCGGGTGTGGGTCGCGGGGGTGCCGCTGCTCGGTCCGACCGCGTACGCCCGGTACGACCTGATGGTGACCGCCGTCGCCGTCGCAGCGCTGCTCGCCGCGGCGCGCCACCCGCGCGCGGCGGGGGCGCTCGCCGCCTTCGGCGCGCTGGTCAAGGTCTGGCCCGTGCTGCTGCTCATCGGCATCCCGCGCGGCCGCCCGACGCGCGCCACCTGGACGGCGGCCGTGCTGACGGCGCTCGCGCTGGTGCTCGGCTTCGCCGCGACCATGCCCGGCGCGTTCGCCTTCCTCGCCTTCCAGCGCGACCGGGGCACCGAGGTCGAGTCGCTCGGCTCGCTGGTCTTCCATGTCGCCCGGCACTTCGGCTGGAACGGCGAGGTGCTGCTGAACTACGGCTCGGTGGAGTACCTCGGCCCGTACGTGGACGTGGTGAGCGCGGCGGCCCTCGCACTGACCGTGCTGGCCTTCGGCTGGCTGCTGCTGTGGCGGCTGCGCGTGCGCGAGTTCACCCCGGGCACCCCCTTCGACGCGGCCTTCGCGGCGGTGCTGCTGTTCACCACCACAAGCCGGGTGATCAGCCCGCAGTACCTGATCTGGCTGGTCGGCCTGGCAGCGGTGTGCATGACGGTGCGGTCGAGCCGGCAGGGGCTGCCGGTCGTGCTGGTGCTGGCCGCGACCTTCACCACGATGCTGGAGTTCCCGATCTGGTTCGCGCAGGTGGTGGCCGGGGACCCGCTCGGCATCGCCCTGCTCGTCGTACGCAACGGCCTGCTGGTCGCCGCGACCCTGATCTCCTGCCGACGGCTGTGGACCGACACCGTCACCGGACCCCGGCGGCGCGCGGCGGCTGCGGCAGCCGCGCGGAAGCCACGCTCCGGGGGCGGCCGGCGGCCGGCGGCCGAGCAGGACGCGGACCTGCTCACCTGGTGACGCGCGGAAAAGCCATCAGCGCCGCCCGTGCCGCCGGCCCCCTCACCCCAGCCGCTCCCTGAGATAGCCGCGCCAGGCCGCCGCGAACTCGTCCGGCCCGATGTCCAACTCGGTGCGCAGCGCCGACTCCATCGCCCCGTCCCGCTGCTTCCCCTCGCCGACCGCGCGGTAGAAGTCCACCAGCCGGTCGGCTCCCCAGCGCTCGGCGATCATGCGGCAGGCCAGCCAGCCCTGCTCGTACGCGCGGGCCAGCCGGTCGGCGTCGCCGTCGAAGCCGAAGTCCGCGTCGGACGGCAGCCGGGACGGCAGTTCGCCGCGCCCGACCGCTGCGGTCAGTTCCGGCGCGGCGTCGCGGGGGGTGCGCCCCGTGCCCTGGTAGCCGACCCAGTCGGCGAAGCCCTCGGAGAGCCACAGCGGGGTGGCGGGCGAGGTGGCCGCGCGGGTGGCGACATGCGTCGTCTCGTGCGTGAGCACGACCTGCTGGCCCTGCTCGCCCAGCACCCGGTAGGCCTCCGGATTGACGATCACCCGGTCGGCGGGCGCGGCCCCGGCCCCGCCGACCGCTCCCGTCGTGACGGCCGCGATGCCCCGGTAGCCGGCCGCGGGCGCGCCGAGCAGGGCGGCCATGTCCTGGAGCGAACCGGGCGCTTCGACCACCACACGGCCGGCCCACTCGCCGCCCCACGCCCGGCTGACGGCGGGCGCGGCCCGGTCCGCGTCGGCCGCGAGATCGCGCAGCGTCGCCCGGTCCTGGCCGACCCCGAGCACCAGGCTGCGACGGCCCCTGACGACCTCGATCCGGCCCTGGTCCCACAGCTGTTGAGACGCCTGCTTCCAGCCCCGCGCGCCGCTGTGCCCCGGCTCACCGCCGTCGGCCGACTCCGCGCCGCCGCCGACCGACGCGCCCTCGGCCGCCGCGTCCGAGGCCGTGTACCAGCGGCCGTCGCGCTCGGTTAGCGTCAGATAGCGCAGGGCGGTGACGGGCGCGGTGTCGTATCCGGCGATCCGGTAGCGCAGTTCGACCTTGGCCGCGATCCGCCGCCCGGGGCCCGCCGAGGGTTCGAAGCCGCCGGTCCCCACCAGCTTGTAGCGCCAGGAGCCGAGCGGTACGTCGGCGAGATTGTCGAACATCCGGCGCTGCTGGGCACGGTAGCCGGTGGCGCCGGGCTGCACGGCGGCCAGAAAGCCGTCCGCGTCCCGGTCCAGCACCGCGGTCGCCTTGCGGTCCAGCATCCGCTGGATGCCCCGGGTGTCGGGCTGCGGCTCCGCGCCTCCGCCGCACCCCGCGAGCGCCAACAGCGACGCCGACAAGGCCGCCCAGAGGGCCATGCCCCGTCCCCACCGCCGCTGAGCTGCCACCCTGCCGATCGTACGGGGCGGTACGGGGCCGTACGAGGGCGCGCGGAGCTTGGCCGGACGCGCGGCGACTGCCAACGGACAGCGGGCGCTCAGCCCCCGGCCAAGGGCCGTCCGGACACCTCAGGGGCGTCTGGGACACCGGGGGACACCTCAGGGGCCGCCTGGGCCGGTCAAGAACGGCCGAAGCCGGTCACGGGCGGCCAGGCCCGGTCAGTGGCACTCTGCGGCGGACGGGACGGACAGGACGGATGGGACGCCCCCGTCGACGGCGGTCCGGTCGGCGGGCGGTCCGCGCCGAAAGGGATGGACCGCCCCGCGATAGACACCCGGTCAGGGGCGCGACACCGACGAGACCGGCATCATCCCGACCGGGTCGTACCGCACCCGCGCGCCGGGATAGGGCGCGTGCACCACCTGGCCGTTGCCGACGTACATCCCCACGTGGCTGGCGTCGTCCCGGTAGACGACCAGGTCGCCGGGCCTGGCCTGGGAGAGCGGCACCTGGCGTCCGGCGTGCCGCTGCGCCTGCGAGGTCCGCGGGATGCCCACCCCGGCCCGCCCGTAGGCCCACTGGGTCAGCCCCGAGCAGTCGAACGCGCCGGGTCCGGCCTGCCCCCAGCCGTACGGGGAGCCGACGGCCTGCCGCGCCGCCTGGACCGCCATCGCGGCGCGCGAGGAGGACGCGCCGAGGCCCGACATGGTGATGTCCCCCGAGCGGCCGGAGCGGGAGGCCTGTCCGTACACCTCCCGCTCCGCGGGGGCCATCGAGTCGAGCAGCCGTTGCGCGCGGCCGAGCTTCGCCTGCACGGCCCTCTTGTGCTTGGCGACGACCTTGCGGCCGGCTTCCAGCGCCTCCAGCTTGAGCGCCGCCTCGCCGCGCTGCTGTTCCAGCACGCGCTGGGCGTGCTGGAGCTCGCGCAGCTCACCGGCCTGCCGGCTGTTCACACGGTCGAGGGCCGCGGCCTTCTCCAGATAGCCCGCCGGGTCCGCGGAGAGCAACAGCTGCACCGCCGGGTCGATGCCGCCGGTCCGGTACTGCGCGTTGGCGATGATGCCGAGGGCGGCGCGCAGCCGGTTGACCCGCTCCTGGCCGCGCGCCGCGAGGTCCTGGGCGTGCTCGACCTGCTCGCGCAGGGTGTCGGTGCGCTCCCCCGCCGCGTTGAACTTCTCGGTGGCCGCCTCCGCCTGCTCGTACAGCGTGTCCACCCGCGATTTCACATCGCCGGCGGAGGCATCGGGACCCTTCGGGTCGGCGAGTGCCGGGGCCGCGCCGAGCGCTGCGGCGGCGGTCGCCACGGCGGCCGACAGCACGCTCAGCCGGCCCGCCCTGCTGAGCCCGGACTGCCTGGGACGGCTATGGGACGGCACTGAGCCGCACTCCCTTCCGCTGGGTGCGGCCCCTGCCGCCCGGGGACGGGCGAACGACATGCCGGGAACCGCGGGCCAGACAGTAGCCGGGCGAGCACGGAGGGTCCAAGGACCTCGCCGGGAGGTCATATGCCGACGCCCCGCCGGAGACGCAGGTCACCGGCGGGGCGGACAGTCAGCCGCGGCTGTCGTAATTCGCCCGAATGGGCGGTGCCGCGAGCTGTTTCGGATGATGAGCAGGTCACGCCCCCAGCCGCGCCGGGACGCGGGCGGGGACACGAACCGTGTGCGACTCGGACCGTGTGTGACTCGGACCGTGTGTGACTCAGACCGTGTGTGACTCAGACGCGGACGCCGAAGGCGAACGGCATGTTGCCGATCGCTTCGAAGCGCACCGCCGCACCCGGCTTGGGCGCGTGCAGGACCTGGCCGTTGCCCGCGTACAGGCCTATGTGGTGCAGGTCCCCGTAGAAGAGCACCAGGTCGCCCGGCTTGAGCTGGCTCTGGCTGCTGAGCCGGGTGCCGTTGTTCGCCTGGGCCTGCGAGGTGCGGTCCAGGCCGACGCCGGCCTGTCCGTACGCCCACTGGGTCAGCCCGGAGCAGTCGAACGAGCTGGGGCCGGTGGCGCCCCAGACGTACGGTGAGCCGATCTTGGTCTTGGCGGCGGCGAGCGCCGCGCCCGCCCGCTTCGACTCGGGCACGTCGTTGCCCAGGTCCGCCCGCTCGTGGGAGCGGTTGGCGCGCTGCTCCTTGGCCGCCATGGCGGCCTTCTCCTTGGCGCTCAGGCTGTTCAGAAGGGTCTGGGCCTTGGCGAGCTTGCCCTGGATCTCCTTCTTGCGCTCGCCCAGCACCTTGCGGGTGTCCGCGAGGTCGTCGAGCTTGCCGTCGGCCTCGGTGCGCTGCTGAGTGAGGGTGCGCTGTTTGTCCGCGACCTTCTTCAGCGCGCCAGCCTGCTTGCCGCTCAGCTGGTCGAGCGTGGAGGACTTGTCCAGGAAGCTGTCCGGGTCGGCCGACAGGAAGAGCTGGACCGAGGGGTCGATGGCACCGCTGCGGTACTGGCCGGAGGCCAGCGAACCGAGGCCGCTGCGCAGCTCGTTCAGGTCTCCCTGACCGCGCGCGACCTTGTCCTGCAGGCCGTCGACCTGGTCCTGGAGCTTCTCCTGCTTCTCCTTGGCCCCGTTGTACTTCTCGGTGGCGGCCTCGGCCTCTTCGTAGAGCGTGTCGACCTGAGCCTTGACCTCTTTCTGGGTCGGCTTGGGGTCGGCGTGCGCTGCCTGGGACGTGAGAGCGACCGCTGCGGCAGCGGTCGCGGTAAGCACGGTCACCCGGGTGCGGCTCGGCTGCTTGGGTCGACGGTGGGACGCCACGAAGGCGAGCTCCTTCTTCCTCCAGCCGCCTACCGGGTGCGGGGGGTGCGAGACCCCGGCTCCGCGTATCGGCTCCCCCGTCAAACTGGGCCGAAAGCCGCGGACTCGGCGGTGCCTCCGCTGCCATCCCGGATGGACGATCAACTTCACGGAGGTTAGAGGCTCGACCATAGTGACCTACTTGTGATCGGTTCAAATCCCAAAAGGCAAAATCTCGGTCACCGACCACATTCTTTACTTACATCACACGCGCAGTAATGGTCACTTGACGCTAAGTCCGCGCAAGTCGCTTCAACAGCAAGGTCGATGCCACTGGACGCGCTCCGGCCTTCGCGACCCCGTCGGCCACTTCCCTGTCGGTCGAGACGACCACCACCGGACGCCCCACCGGCTCGGCCCGCACCAGCTGGCGGATCAATTCGTCGGCGGTGACGCCCGGTTTGCTGAACAGCACCCGCACCCCGCGCGGCGGCGCGAGCAGCACCGGCGCCGCCAGCTCGGCCCCGTCGAAGACACAGGTCATCTCGGCGCCGGTCTGCGCGGCCAGCACCGCGAGCCCGCCCAGCAGCCGCAATCGCTGCCTTTCCAACGGCATGGTCGGATAGCCGGTTTTGGTGACGTTGTAGCCATCTACCACCAAATGCGCCTGCGGCAGGGCCAGCAGCTGGTCCAGCACCGCGGGGTCGGACTCCGACAACGCCCGGGTCGCGATGTCCTTCGGCGTCATCCGGCCCGGCTCGACCGCGTCCACGGTGTCCGCCGGATGCGTCGAGGCGGGCGGCAGCGCCAGCTCCCGGCGCAGCCCCTGCGCCGCGTCCAGCACCGTGTCGAGCAGCAGCCGCAGCCGCATGTCCTCGACGCTGCGCCCCTCGCGTACCGCCCGGCGGCTCGACTCCAGCGCCGTCTCCGCCTCGGCGAGCCGCGCCTTGAGCCGGCGCGCCTCGCCGTCGGCCGCCGCCTTCTCCGCCGCCGCGGCCGAGCGCAGCGTCTCCAGCTCGGCGTCCGCCTTGCGCAACGCGGCGGCGCCGCGCTTCACATCGCTCAGCGCGCTGCGCAACTTGCGTTGCAGGCCGTCGGATTCACGGCGTACGGAGTCCAGCTCGGCGCGGGTGCGCTCGGTGTCCGCGCGGGCCGCCGCGCTCGCCTCGGCCAGCTCCGCGCGCAGCCGGTGCAGTTCCCGCGAGGCTTCCTCGCCGGCCCGCTCGGCCTGGACGCGCTGCGCTTCCTCGCCGGCGGCGGCGACCAGCTTGACCCAGCCGTCGGGGCGCAGCACGTACGCCGCCGCGGCCACATCCACCGGATCGGCCGCGGCGGGCAGGGTGCCGCCTTCCAGCGCTTCGGCCAGCTCGGGCTGCGTCTCGCGCAGCCGGGCGGCGATCCGCGCTCTGAAGGAGGCGTCGCTCTCGACGGCGGCGGCCATCGCGTTGCCCGCGAACTTCGCCCGGCGGGTCGGGGTGAAACGGGCGAACTGCCGCAGCTGGGCGGGGAGTTCGGCGACGGTCAGGCCGCCGAAGGCGTCGGCGACGAGCGCCACGACGCGGCGCCTGACGCCCTCCGGGAGGGGGCGGTCGAGCACCTCGGCAGCCTCATCGGCGGCGTCGGCGCCACCTGTCCGCTCCACCACCTGTCACCGCTCCGTTTCTCAGCTCTCTCAGCCGCTCGTGTCCGGTCGGTCCACCAGCTCGATCTGATCCACGGCGTTGCACCAGCGGCAGCGGACCGACTCGATGCTCTCACTCAGCACCTCGCGCTCCTCGACCTTGGAATCCCCGGCCAGGTCGAGGTGCACGTACTCCACGGCCTTGGTCGCGCGGGTGACGTCGAAACGGGTGAGATTGCCGCACAGCGTGCAGCGCCACCGGGTCTCGGTCGTAGGCACGGGAACCGCCATCGTGTTCTGCCTCTTCCTCGGTGTTTCCTGCGTGTTTCCTGGTCCACGACGATCCCGCGGTGCGCCGTCGAACTGCGGATGTCCTGCTGGTAACCCTACGGCCTGGGGCGCGTGGACCGACGGGGCCGGAGTGCGGGGCAGGCCGCACGGCGCGGCCCCGGCGAGGCGCTCTGTGCCGGTTGCGCCCCTTACGTCATGATCCAGTCATGGCAGCTGCGCTCTCCAGGCTTTTCTCCAGGGTGACCCGCGTCCTGATCGGCGCCTGCTGTCTGATCTTCGCGCTGGGCCCGGCGTCCGGGCTCCAGCAGCTCTACGGGACCGGGGAGGCGCTGCTGGCTGCGCAGACGGCCTATTTCGACCACTGGGGCGTGGTGCCGAACACCCTGTGGTCCGGAAAGCCCCGGGCGCTGTTCTCCCCCCTCACCGCCCTCTTCGTCCACGCGAACTGGCTGCACCTGCTGGGCAACGTGCTGTTCCTGTACGTGTTCGGGGGCATGGCCGAGGAGCGGATGGGCCGCGTCCCCTTCATCGCCTTCTATCTGCTGACCGGCGCTCCGGCGATGCTCTGCTACGCGGCGGTGCACGCCGGCTCGGCCGAACCGCTGGTCGGCGCGTCCGGTGCCATCTCGGCGGTGCTCGGCGGCTTCCTCTACCTCTTCCCGAAGGCGCGGGTCACCAGCCTGTTCCCGTTCCTGTTCTTCCTGCCGCTGCGCTTTCCCGCCTGGATCGTGCTGGTCTTCTGGTTCGCGCTCCAGTGGATGGCCGCCCGGCGCGGCCTCGACGGGCCGGGCGTCGCTTATCTCGCGCACGTCGTGGGCTTCGCGCTGGGCTTCGTCTACGCGTGGGCCCGCTATCGCGGGGACCGGGATCAAGGGGACCAGGGGGCACGGGGGAAGCGGCGGGATACGCTGACCGTCGCAGCACCGCAGCCCGAGGGAGACAGCCAGCCGTGATCACTTCGATCGTGCTCATCAAGACCAGCGTGGACCGCATCCCCGAGATCGCCGAGTCGATCGCGGCGCTGGAAGGCGTCAGCGAGGTCTACTCGGTGACCGGTGCGCACGACCTGATCGCGATGGTCCGGGTGGCCCGGCACGACGATCTCGCGGATGTCATCCCCGGCCGGATCAGCAAGGTGCCCGGCGTGGAGGCCACCGAGACGCACATCGCCTTCCGCACCTACTCGCAGCACGACCTGGAAGCCGCCTTCGCCATCGGTCTCGACGGCTAGGTCTCGACGGCGGGTCTCGACGACCAGGTCTCGACGGCCGGACGGCTCCGCAAGTCCCACGGACGGCGCGGGGCCATCCGGGTCGCGCGGGCCCGTACAGCCCGTACCCGCACAGCCCGTGCCCGCGCTCAGACGCTGATCGAGTTCCGGTCCGGGACGCAGCGGCCGTCCTCCGTGCGGTAGGTCCAGCGGGCGCCGCCGCGCACCAGTTCCTGCACGGCCCCGGCGAACCGCTCGATGTGCTCGTCCGGGGTGCCCGCGCCGAAGCTCACCCGGATCGCGTTGAGCGAGCGCTCTCCCGGCGCGGAGTCCGGCGCGCCGCACTCACCGGGCTCGTCGTCCTCGCCGCCCAGCAGGGTGCGCACCAGCGGGTGGGCGCAGAAGAGGCCGTCGCGCACCCCGATGCCGTACTCGGCCGACAGGGCCGCCGCGAAGTGCGAGCTGTTCCAGCCCTGCACCACGAAGGAGATGACGCCGACCCGCGGCGCGTCGTCGCCGAACAGCGACAGCACCTTGACCTCGGGGACCTCGGCCAGGCCGCCGAGCACCCGCTGGACGAGCTGCTGCTCTCGCTCGACGAGCGAGTCGAAGCCCGCCTCGCTGAGCGCCTTGCAGGCGGCGGCGATGGAGTAGACGCCGATGACGTTGGGCGAGCCGGCCTCGTGCCGCGCGGCGGTGGTGTGCCACTCGACCTCCACCCCGCCGTCCGCCCGGCGCGCGACCTTACGGCTCGCGCCGCCGCCCGCGAGGTAGGGCTCCGCGGCCTGGAGCCAGTCGGCGCGGCCTGCCAGCACGCCCGAGCCGAACGGGGCATACAGCTTGTGGCCGGAGAAGGCGACCCAGTCGACGTCCAACTCCTTGATGTCCACCGGGTGGTGCGGCGCGAGCTGCGCGGCGTCGAGCACGATCCGCGCGCCGTGCGCGTGCGCCGCCGCCGCCAGCTCCCGTACCGGCCACAGCTCGCCGGTGACGTTGGACGCGCCGGTCACGCACACCAGCGCCGGCCCGTAGGGCTCCCGCTCGGCGAGCGCCCTCTCCAGCGTGTCGACGGCCTGCTGGGGCGTGCGCGGCCCGTTGAGGTAGCTGACCTCGGTGTCCGCGCGCTGCTCCCAGGGCAGCAGCGAGGCGTGGTGCTCGGTCTCGAAGACGAACACCCGGGTGTTCGCCGGCAGCGCCGCCGCGAGCAGGTTGAGCGAGTCGGTCGTGGAGCGGGTGAACACCACCTGGTCGTCCGCTCGGCAGCCGAGGAAGTCGGCGACGTCCGCGCGGCTGTTCTCGAACAGGTCGGTGGAGAGCTGCGAGAGGTAGCCGGCGCCGCGGTGCACGCTGCCGTAGTAGGGGGCGTACGCGGCGACGTCGTCCCAGACGCGTTGCAGCGCGGGGGCGCTGGCGGCGTAGTCCAGGGCGGCGTACGTCACTTCGCCGCCGGTGACGAGCGGGACCAGGACGTCACGGCCCAGCACCTGCAACGGGGCGATGGAAGCCGCGTCGGCTCCGCCCGGTGCGGCGCAGGCGGGGTCGGAGTCGACGGCGGCGGGGGCGGCGGACGTGGCGACGGCGGGGCTCACGGACATGGCTGAATCTCCCAGCAGGACAGGCGCGATGGCTTCAAAGACGCACGGGCCGCGCTACGGGCCGCCGCGTGCGGAAGATCCCTCGACGCGCACCGACGCCGATGGGCGCGGTGCTGCGGAGGGTGTGAAGAGTGGGGCTGTGGGCCCCTATCGCATTCGCTTGTTCACGAGAGTTCTCCTCGGACCCAGGACCCCTGGTGATCACGAGGGGTCCGCGCTTGCCACAGACCTGGTTGCCTGCGGCCTGGTCATCACCCGGGGCACCCCGCCACGGACGGAGGGTTGCCGGACAGCGAGCCGGGGCTATATCGCTGCCACTCGTGACCTGGTCAGCATCTTGCCATAGGTCCGGAACGGCGCAAGGCGCTGTCCGGTGAATGGACAGCGCCTCGGCCGCGGATCGTTTCCGGCGGCTCACTTGTTGCTGGCGGCCACCCAGCGGTCCAGCGACGAGAGCGCCGCGCCCGAGTCGACCGACTCGGCGGCCCGGACCATGCCCGCCGCGATCTGCTCGGCGAGCGGGCCCTCGCCGGGCTCCAGGGCGACCAGCGCCGCCGCCGAGTTGAGCAGCACCGCGTCCCGCACCGGCCCCCGCTCGCCCGCCAGCAGCCGGCGCGCGACCTCGGCGTTGTAGGCGGCGTCCGCGCCGCGCAGCGCCTCGACCGGCACCAGTTCGAGACCGACGTCGCGCGGGTCGAAGGGCTCCTCGCGCACCGCGCCGTCCCGTACCACCCAGACCTTCGAGGTGGCCGTCGTCGTCAGTTCGTCGAGCCCGTCGTCGCCGCGGAAGACCAGCGCGGACGAACCGCGGGCGGCCAGCACCCCGGCGACGATCGGCGCCATCCGGGCGTCCGCGACGCCGGTCGCCTGGGCGCGTACCCGCGCCGGGTTGGTGAGCGGGCCGAGGATGTTGAAGGTGGTGAGGATGCCCAACTCGCGCCGCGCCTGCGCCGCGTGCCGCAGCGCGGGGTGGAAGCGCACCGCGAAACAGAAGGTGATCCCGGCCTCGGCGGCGACCTCGGCGACCCGCGCGGGCGTCAGGTCCAGATTGACGCCGAGCTTCTCCAGGACGTCGGAGGAGCCGCTGGCCGAGGACGCCGCGCGGTTGCCGTGCTTGACCACCTTGGCGCCCGTGCCGGCCACGACCAGCGCCGACATCGTCGAGATGTTCACCGTCCTGGCCATGTCGCCGCCGGTGCCGACGATGTCCACGCTCGGCCCCGGCACGTCGATGGTGTTCGCGTGCTCGTACATGGTCCGCACGATCCCGGAGACCTCGTCCACGGTCTCGCCCTTGGCCCGCAGCGCGACCGTGAAGCCGGCGATCTGGGCGTCGCTCGCCTCGCCGCTCATGATGCGGTCCATCGCCCAGGCGGTGTCGTCCGCGCTCAGGTCCTGCCGGGCGAGCAGCGGGCCCAGTACGTCCGGCCAGCTACGGACCGTCGCGCTGTCGCCGCCAACCGGGGTCACAACGTTCATGGTCCGCTCCAGGATCCATCGACGAATGGGAAGTGCCCGCTGCGACGCGGACCGGACGCCAGCCTATCCAGGCCGCCGCCCACGACCGGCACCCGTCCCGTAGGTCGGACACCCCGGCGCCGGCCGGACGGAACGGGCCCGCGGCCGGGGCGAGCGGCCCGGGTACGCCCGAGGGCCCCGTCCGGCGTGCGGACGGGGCCCTCGGGTGTGGCGGTCAGCGATCAGGAGCGGGCCGGGTCAGTGATGACCGTGGCCACTGGTGATCTCCTCGTGCTCCTCGGCCGTCGGCTTGGGGATCTGGTTGTCCCCGCCGTAGTAGCCGTGCGAGAGCTTCGCGCGGAGCTTGGCGACGCGGGAGAGCTTGCGCTCCACACCGTTCTCGTCGACCTCGGCCCCGGCCTCGAGCGGCTGGTGCTGCTCGTGCGCGGTGAGGGTGAACCTCTCCTCGGGGGACAGCGGCTGGTGCACCTCGACGAACTCGCCGTGCGGCAGCCGCTTGATGACGCCGGACTCACGTCCGTGCAGCACCTTGTCCTTGTCGCGCCGCTGCAGACCCAGACAGATCCGCTTGGTCGCGATGAACGTCAGCACCGGCAGCACGAAGAAGCCGATCCGGACGACCCAGGTGATGGTGTTGATCGACAGGTGGAAGTGGGTGGCCCACAGGTCGTTGCCACCACCGACCAGCATGATCGCGTACACGCTCAGCCAGGCGGCGCCGAAGCCGGTGCGCACCGGGGCGTTGCGCGGGCGGTCCAGGATGTGGTGCTCGCGCTTGTCGCCGGTGACCCAGGACTCGACGAACGGGTAGACGGCGATGGCGATGAGCACCACCGGGAAGATCAGGATCGGGATGAGCACACCCAGCGCGAGGGTGTAGCCGCCCGGGATCACGATCTCCCAGCCAGGCATCACACGCACCAGGCCCTCGGCGAAGCCCATGTACCAGTCGGGCTGCGCTCCGGTGGACACCTGGTCCGGCCGGTAGGGGCCGATGGCCCAGATCGGGTTGATGCTGGTGATGCCCGAGATGAAGGCGATCACACCGAAGACCAGGAAGAAGAAGCCGCCGGCCTTCGCCATGTAGATCGGCAGCAGCGGCATGCCGACGACGTTCTTCTCGGTCCGGCCCGGACCCGCGAACTGCGTGTGCTTGTGGAAGAACACCAGGATGAGGTGCGCGACCAGCAGGCCCATCATGATGCCGGGCAGCAGCAGGACGTGCACGGTGAAGAACCTGGGGATGATGTCCGTACCCGGGAACTCGCCCCCGAAGATGAACATCTGGAGGTAGGTGCCGACCAGCGGCATCGCCAGGATGACGCCTTCGATGAAGCGGACGCCGGTGCCGGAGAGCAGGTCGTCCGGCAGCGAGTAGCCGGTGAAGCCGGTGAACAGACCCAGCATCATCAGCAGGAAGCCGAATACCCAGTTGACCTCGCGCGGCTTGCGGAAGGCGCCGGTGAAGAACACCCGCATCATGTGAACCATCATCGCCGCGACGAAGATCAGCGCTGCCCAGTGGTGGATCTGCCGGATGAGCAGACCGCCGCGGACGTCGAAGCTGATGTCCAGGGTCGACTTGAACGCCTCGGTCATCCGGATGCCGTGCATCGGGACGTACGAGCCGTGGTAGACGACCTCGTTCATGCTCGGGTGGAAGAACAGCGTCAGATACACACCCGTGAGGATGATGATGATGAAGCTGTAGAGCGAGATCTCACCGAGCATGAAGGACCAGTGGTCCGGGAAGATCTTGCGCATATTGCTCTTGGCCAGGCCGTAGATGCCCAGCCTGCCGTCCGCCCAGTCGGCGGCCCGCTCGCCTGCGGGCGCCTTGCCTCGCCGGTTGCCGTCGGGCGTGGGGGTGTCTGCGGGTTTGGTACTCATCCGCGCTCCCAGAAGCTCGGGCCGACGGGCTCCGCGAAGCCGTCGAGCGCTTCGAGCTCGCCGTCCTTGTTCACAGCGATCCTGAGCTGCGGCAGGGCGTGACCGGCCGGGCCGAAGATCACTCGACCGCCGTCGGCGAGGTCGAAGGTGGACTGGTGACACGGGCAGAGGACGTGGTGCGTCTGCTGCTCGTACAAGCTGATCGGGCAGCCGACGTGGGTGCAGATCTTCGAGAAGGCGACGATTCCCTCGTGCGACCAGTCGAGTTCGCGCTTGTCCTTGATGTTCTCCGGCTGAAGCCGAATGATCATCAGGGCGGCCTTGGCGATCTCCTGGTTGAACTCGTGGTCGTCCTCCTCCAGGCCCTCGGGCATGGCGAAGGTCAGCGATCCGACCGACACGTCCTCGGGACGGATCGGCTCACCCGTGTTCGGGTTGATCAGCCGCTTGCCCTTGGCCCACAGGGTCGTGCGGAGCTTGTCCTCCGGCAGCGGACCGAGGTCGCGCAGCAGCACCACGGCGGAGAGCGGCAGCAGGGCCATCGCGCCGAACATGGTGTTGCGGAGCAGCCTGCGCCGGCCGAAGCCGGACTCGGCCGCACCCTCCTTGAAGTCGGCCAGAACCTTGGCCCTGACCTCGGGCTCGGCCTCGACCGGGTGCCGCTCGTCGACCATCTCCTCGTCGGACATCAGGGTGCGGGCCCAGTGGACCGCCCCCGCGCCGATGAAGAAGAGCGCCAGACCGAGGGTGACACCGAGCGAGAAGTTCAGCGCGCTGATGTGGCCGATCGGGAAGACATAGATGATCTTGTCGACCGGAAAGGCCACATACGAGGCGATGAAGCCGACGGTGGCCAGCATGGACAGGGTGAAGAGGAAGGCGATCGTGCGCTCGGAGCGCTTGGCCGCCTGCTCGTCGATGTCCTGGATGCGGGGCTCGTGGGGCGGCAGGCCCGGGTCGGCGAACGGATCGCCGTGGACCGCTGCTTCGCCACTGTGAGCTTTTGCCTGCTCGCTGGGCAGGTGTTCTTCAGACACGTCGTTGTGTGATCCAGTCTGACTCATGACTTCTTGGCCTTCGTAGTCCGGGCGGCGACCCAGATGGCACCGGCGATCAAGGCGCCCATACCGAAGATCCAGGCGAACAGACCCTCGCTGACCGGGCCGAGCCCGCCGAGCTTGAAGCCGCCGGGGCTCTCGGACTTGTCGCTGTTGACCGTGTCGAGGTACGCGATGATGTCCTTCTTCTCCTGCTCCGGCATCGTCGTGTCGGGGAAGGAGGGCATGTTCTGCGGACCGACCTGCATGGCCTCGTAGATGTGCTTGGGATCGACATCTTCGAGCGTCGGCGCGTACTTGCCGTCGGTGAGGGCGCCGCCTTCACCGGTGACGTTGTGACACTGCGCGCAGTTCGTGCGGAAGAGTTCTCCGCCCTTCGCGATGTCCGCACCGTTCGGGTTGTACTGCTTCTCGGTCGGAGTGATCGGGCCCGCGCCGAGCGACGAGATGTACGCCGCCAGCTGGTCGATCTGTCCCTGCGAGTAGATGTTCTTCTTCTGCGGCACCTGGGCGCCGGGCTGCTGGGCCGGCATACGACCGGTGCCGACCTGGAAGTCCACGGCGGCTGAGCCGACGCCTACCAGGGATGGGCCGTCGGACGAACCCTGACCGCCGGTGCCGTGGCAGGTCGCACAGCCCACGGCGTAGAGCTTTTGGCCCTCTTCAATGGCGAGGGACTGGGCGGTTTCGTCAGCCTGCGCCTTGCCCGCAGGCGCAAACGCGGCGTACAGCCCCCCAGTGGCCGCCAGCGCGAGGAGTAGGACGACGAGCGCCGCCAGCGGGTGGCGCCGTCGTACGGAGAGCTTTTTCACGGATTACCCCGGAGTCAGGATCTTCAGCGTCGATGCTTCTGGTGGTACCGATGCGGAATCGGTTACTGGATCAAGTAAATGGTGGCGAACAGGCCGATCCACACGACATCGACGAAGTGCCAGTAATAGGACACGACGATGGCGGCCGTGGCCTGCTCGTGAGTGAATCTCTTGGCCGCGTATGTCCTGCCCAGGACGAACAGGAAGGCGATGAGGCCGCCTGTCACGTGTAGTCCGTGGAAGCCGGTGGTCAGGTAGAACACGGAACCGTACGGGTCGGACGAGAGCGAGAGGCCCTCGTGCTTGACCAGTTCGGTGTATTCGAACACCTGGCCGCCGATGAAGACCGCGCCCATCACGAAGGTGACCACGAACCACATGCGCAGCTTCTTCACGTCGCCCCGCTCGGCGGCGAAGACGCCGAGCTGACACGTGAGGGAGGAGAGCACCAGGATCGTGGTGTTCGTCGCCGAGAACGGAAGGTTCAGCGAAGACGCCATTTCCTTCCAGTGCTCGGCGCCCATCACCGATCGCAGGGTGAAGTACATCGCGAAAAGGGCCGCGAAGAACATCAGCTCGGAACTCAGCCAGATGATGGTTCCGACGCTGGTGAGGTTCGGCCGGTTGACCGACGGGTGCGCGTGCCCGGTATCTACTGCTGTTGCTGTCGCCACGACCGACATTATGTCGGTCGCTTATCCCGCCCTCACTACGGGGGGTGCCGTTCGGTGTGTCAAGGGCGTCCAAGCTGCTCGTACGGCCCATGGCTGCGGTCCCCCGAAGGGAGGAAGCGCGGCGCTCCCCGGAGCCTGGACAGCCCGTGCCGGACGGTCCTGACGGCCCATCGGCAAGATCTTGATTGCGTCCGAACCCTCCTCCGGCGCGTCCCGCTCGGAGTAGCATCCGCGCAACGGCCCCGGGACTCGCGGTGCCGCCGTCACAAGCCATGGAGGAACGATGCAGCCGACCGCCACGGTGCTGGTCTACAGCGATGACGCCAACACCCGGGAGCAGGTGCGGCTGGCGACCGGCAAGCGCCCCGCCGCCGACGTGCCGCCGGTCGAATTCCTGGAGTGCGCGACCCTGCCCGCGCTGATCGAGGCCCTGGAGCAGGGCGGCGTCGACGTCTGCGTGCTGGACGGCGAGGCGGTCCCCGCGGGCGGCATGGGCGTCTGCCGGCAGATCAAGGACGAGATCTTCCACTGCCCGCCGGTGCTGCTGCTCATGGGCCGCCCGCAGGACGCCTGGCTGGCCACCTGGAGCCGCGCGGACGCCGCGGTGACGCATCCGGTCGACCCGGTGGCGTTCGCCGACGCACTGGCCGGTCTGCTGCGCCGGCGACTGCTCGCCGACGCCTGAGACCCGGCCCGGAGCGGCTCCGGGCCCCCGGGCGGGCTGCCGGGGGGCGGAGCCGGGCCGCTCAGACCTGAGGCCGGAGCCGGGCGGCGTCGGCGGGATCGCTCCCGTCGTGCTCTCCCCGCGTCAGCGCGCTGCCGGCCTGCCAGTCCTTCCACTTCATGTTCCAGTCGCCGAAGCCGTTGTCGAACGGCGTCATGGTCTCGCCGCCGCTGTTCTTGACCGTCACCAGGTCACCGACGCGCACCGCGTTGAAGAACCAGTGCGCGTTCCCGGTGCTCATCCCGGTGCAGCCGTGGCTGACGTTGGCCGCGCCCTGCGAGCCGACCGACCACGGCGCGGCGTGAACATACTCACCGCTCCAGGTCACCCGGGTCGCCCAGAGCACCGGCAGGTCGTACGAGTCCGAACTGCCCTCCGAGATACCGATGCTGGTGCCGCGCATCCGTACGAAGGATTCCCGGCCCAGGACCACCTTGACGCCGTTGCGGGTGGAGAATCCCGGTTTGCCGGTGGTCACCGGGATGCTGCGCAGCACCTCGCCGTTCTTGAAGACGGTCATCTGGTGCGAGCCCGAGTCGGTGATGGCCTCGACCCGGTCGCCGGTGCGCAGCTTCAGCGGCTTCGAGGGGCCGCCGTGCCGCCCGTTGCCGACCTTGATGCCCTCCAGGGCGCTGGTCACTTCGATCCTGGCGTGCGCGGGCCAGTAGTCGCGCGGCCGGTAGTGCAGCGTCTTGCCGTCCACCCAGTGCCAGGAGCCCTTCACCGCGGGCTGTGACGCGACTCTCAGCGAGCGTTCGACGACCGCACGCGCCTTGCGGCCCTTGACCCGCGCGCTCAACTCGGCGGTGACCGGCTGGCCGACGCCGTAGGTGCCGCTGTCCGGGCCGAAGCGCACCCGGAGCAGCTTGTCGGCCGCGGCGGTGTCGAAGCCCAGCGTCTCGCGGCCCGGCGAGCCGTCCTCGTCCTCGGTGCTCACCCGGACCGTGTAGTGCGCTCCTGCGGCCAGTGGGGCGGTGCTGCGCCACCTGTCCCCGTCGGCGGTGAGTTCGCCGCGCAGGAAGCGGCCTGTGGCGTCGGTGGCGGTGACGTCGGTGATCCGGCCGCCGCCGTCGGAGGTGTCCTTCACGGAGACGGTCAGGGGCTTGTCGGGGTCGGCCTTGCGGTTGCCGCCGGAGCCTGCGAACCCGACCTGCCCGGCCGCGTCGAAGGGCTTGGCGGACAGCGGATCCGACGAGCCGCCGCCGCACCCCGTCACGCCCAGGGCTATGGGCACGATCAGCAGGGCACAGCTCAGCACCGTCCGGTTTCGAGGTGAGTGAGTCATGCCCAGAGGCTATGAAGGTTCACCGGGTTCAGCGCGCTGGGTGACTGCAAACGGGGACGGGCCCGGACGTGGGAAGGGCCCGGACACCGGTGAAGGTGTCCGGGCCCGCCCCGGTGCGTACGGACCAGTGCCGTTACTGGGTCTGGTCCGCGCCGCGGTAGTACTCGAAAACCCAGCCGAAGAGACCGATCATGATGATCGGGGCCGAGAAGTACATCAGCCACCAGCCGAAGACCACGCCCAGGAAGGCGAGCGCGCCGCCGAACGCGAGCGACAGCGGCTGCCAGCTGTGCGGGCTGAAGAAGCCCAGCTCACCGGCGTCGTCCGCGACGTCGGCGTCCTTGTTGTCCTGCGCCCCGGTGTCCATCCGGCG
The DNA here is from genome assembly GCF_035828615.1 of Streptomyces sp. H27-D2. Taxonomy (NCBI): domain Bacteria; kingdom Bacillati; phylum Actinomycetota; class Actinomycetes; order Kitasatosporales; family Streptomycetaceae; genus Streptomyces; species Streptomyces sp. H27-D2. The sequence goes on from NZ_JAYMZR010000071.1 coordinate 20,003, forward strand.
CGCGGTGAACGCCAGGTAGAAGCCGATCATGATGCTCAGCCCGAAGCCGAGGAACAGCGCCGTGGTGCCGACCGGCTCCTTCGACCACACGCCGTAGACACAGGCCGTGATGAGGATGAAGACGGCGAGCCAGATGAACATGCGTCCCTGGATCTTCACTTCCCGGCCTCCTTCGAGCCGGCCAGTACCTTCTCGGCCAGCGGCTGGTTCTCCAGCTGGTCGAGCGCGGCGATCTCCGGGTGGTGCAGGTCGAACGCCGGGGACTCGGACCGGATCCGCGGCAGGGTGAGGAAGTTGTGCCGCGGCGGCGGGCAGGACGTCGCCCACTCCAGCGAGCGGCCGTAGCCCCACGGGTCGTCGACCTCGACCTTCTTGCCGTACTTGGCGGTCTTCCACACGTTGTAGAAGAACGGCAGCATCGACAGGCCGAGCAGGAAGGACGCGATGGTGGAGAACGTGTTCAGCAGGGTGAACCCGTCCGCCGCCAGGTAGTCCGCGTAACGCCGCGGCATACCCTCCGCGCCCAGCCAGTGCTGGACCAGGAACGTGCCGTGGAAGCCCACGAACAGCGTCCAGAAGGTGATCTTGCCGAGTCGCTCGTCCAGCATCTTGCCGGTGAACTTGGGCCACCAGAAGTGGAATCCGGCGAACATCGCGAAGACGACGGTGCCGAAGACCACGTAGTGGAAGTGCGCCACCACGAAGTACGAGTCCGAGACGTGGAAGTCCATCGGCGGCGAAGCCAGGATCACGCCGGTCAGGCCACCGAAGAGGAAGGTGACCAGGAAGCCGACCGTCCAGAGCATCGGTGTCTCGAAACTCAGACTGCCCTTCCACATGGTGCCGAGCCAGTTGAAGAACTTCACCCCGGTCGGTACCGCGATCAGGAAGGTCATGAACGAGAAGAACGGCAGTAGGACTCCGCCTGTGACGTACATGTGGTGCGCCCACACCGTCACCGACAGACCGGCGATGGAGATGGTCGCCGCGATCAGGCCGACGTAGCCGAACATCGGCTTCCGGCTGAAGACCGGGATGATCTCACTGACGATGCCGAAGAACGGCAGCGCGATGATGTACACCTCTGGATGCCCGAAGAACCAGAACAAGTGCTGCCACAGCAGTGACCCGCCGTTCGCGGCATCGAAGACATGGGCCCCGAATTTTCGATCAGCCTCCAGTGCCAGCAGCGCCGCTGCCAGCACCGGGAAGGCGAGCAGCACCAGGACGCCGGTGAGTAGCACGTTCCAGGTGAAGATCGGCATCCGGAACATCGTCATGCCGGGGGCGCGCATGCAGATGATCGTGGTGATGAAGTTGACCGAACCGAGGATCGTGCCGAAGCCGGAGAAGGCCAGACCCATGATCCACATGTCGGCGCCGATGCCCGGCGAGCGGACCGCGTCCGACAGCGGGGAGTAGGCGAACCAGCCGAAGTCGGCGGCGCCCTGCGGGGTGAGGAAGCCGGCCACCGCGATCAGCGAGCCGAAGAGGTACAGCCAGTACGCGAACATGTTCAGCCGCGGGAACGCCACATCGGGCGCGCCGATCTGCAGCGGCATGATCCAGTTCGCGAATCCGGCGAACAGCGGCGTCGCGAACATCAGCAGCATGATCGTGCCGTGCATCGTGAACGCCTGGTTGAACTGCTCGTTCGACATGAGCTGGTTGCCGGGGCGGGCGAGCTCGGCGCGCATGAAGAGCGCCATCAGTCCGCCGATGCAGAAGAACGCGAACGACGTGACCAGGTACATCGTGCCGATGGTCTTGTGGTCGGTGGTCGTCAGCCACTTCACCACCGCGATGCCCGGTTGCTTCTGGTACCCCGTGGGCGCCGATGGAGCCGGCTTCGCCGCCTCCACGGTCAGCTCACCCTGAGGTTCGTTGAGGATGGTCACTTCTGCGTCCCCGCATTCCTAGCGGCGTCCGTCATCTTGATGCCCGACGGGATATAGCCGTCCTGGTGCTTCTTCTTCAGCGATTCCAGGTGCTTCTGGAAGCGCTCCGGGGAAACGACCTTGACATTGAAGAGCATTCGCGAGTGGTCCTGGCCGCAGAGCTCGGCGCACTTGCCCTTGAAGGTGCCCTCCTTGTTGGGGGTCACCTCGAAGACGTTGGTGTGGCCGGGGATGACGTCCAGCTTCATCAGGAACGGGACCACCCAGAAGGAGTGGTTGACGTCCTGCGAGGTGAGGATGAACTGAACCGACTCGCCCTTGGGGAGCCAGAGCGTCGGACCCGGGTTGTGGGTCTGCGGGTTCCGGTCGCTCGGGACACCGAAGGTGTGCACGCCTTCGGCGCCCTTCGGCATCGCTTCGAGCTTCTTGTCCGGGATGGCCTTGAGCTCCTTGGGGAGCTTTGCGGGCGTCGCCGGGTCGCCGTCCACGTCCTCCAAGTAGTTGAAGCCCCAGCTCCACTGGTAGCCGACCACGTTGACGACGTGGTCCGGCTTCTTGGAGGTTTTGAGGATCACGCTCTCATCGCGCGCGGTGAAGTAGAAGAGCACCGCCACGATGATGATCGGGACCACGGTGTACAGCGCCTCGATGGGCATGTTGTACCGGGTCTGTGGTGGGACCTGGATCTTGGTCCGGGACCGCCTGTGGAAGATGACGCTCCACAGAATCAGACCCCACACCAGGACGCCCGTGACGAGCGCCGCAGCCCAGGATCCCTGCCACAGGGAGAGGATCCGCGGCGCCTCTTCCGTTACCGGGGTGGGCATTCCCAGGCGAGGGAAGTCTTTCCATGTATATGAGCAACCAGAGGCGGTCGCAAGGACCAAGCCTGCTGCCAGCACCTGCGGCAGCTTCCGCCGCATCGGGCGCCGCGACGAGCGGTCGGAGCCGTTGGGACTCACGTAGCGCCTTCCCGAGAGTCTCGCCCGCGCGACCGGCTGCGGCCGTCACTCTGGTCGGTCGCCGGCCCTGTCGCGGGCAGGGGTTTGGATGTTTATGCGGACCAAACCCTACTGGACGCTATTTGGGGTTGCGCGGGGAGGGTGCCCAACGCGCCGCAGCGCTCCCCGAAGGAGCGGAATGCCCCCTCCGGGAGGCTCCTGACGGCCTGGACGGTCTCCGGGGGCAACCGCGCTAGCGTTCGCATGTGCCCTACTTCGATGCCGCCTCGTCCGCACCCTTGCACCCGGTCGCCCAGCAGGCCCTGATCGCCTCGCTCGACGAGGGCTGGGCCGATCCGTCCCGTCTCTACCGCGAGGGACGGCGCGCCAGACTGCTGTTGGACGCTTCCAGAGAGGCCGCCGCGGAGGCCGTCGGCTGCCGTCCGGACGAATTGGCGTTCACCCCTTCGGGGACGGTCGCGCTGCACCACGGAATCGCCGGCGCTCTCGCGGGCCGTCGGCGTGTCGGCCGTCATCTGGTGGTATCCGCGGTCGAACATTCGGCCGTACTGCACGCGGCGGCGGCGCACGAGGCGGCCGGCGGCGCCGTCACCGAGGTCGGCGTGGACCGCGGCGGCCGGGTCGACGCGGCCGACTACGCGACGGTGCTCAGGGAGCACGCGCCGACGATCGCGCTCGCCTGCCTGCAGTCCGCCAACCACGAGGTCGGCACCGAGCAGCCGGTGGCCGAGGTCGCCGAGCTGTGCCGGGCGGCCGGCGTGCCGCTGCTGGTGGACGCCGCGCAGTCGCTGGGCTGGGGCCCGGTCCCCGGGGACTGGTCGCTGCTGGCCGCGAGCGCGCACAAGTGGGGCGGCCCGGCCGGGGTCGGGCTGCTCGCCGTACGCAAGGGGGTGCGCTTCGCGCCGGCCCCGCCGGTGGACGAGCGGGAGTCGGGGCGCGCCTCCGGCTTCGAGAACATCCCGGCCGTGGTCGCGGCGGTGGCCTCGCTGCGGGCCGTACGGCAGGAGGCGGACGCCGAGGCGGCGCGGCTGCGCGGGCTCGTGGAGCTGATCCGCGGCCGGCTGCCCGGCTCGGTGCCCGATGTCGAGGTGGTCGGCGATCCGGACCGGCGGCTGCCGCACCTGGTCACCTTCTCCTGTCTCTATGTCGACGGGGAGACACTGCTGCACGAGCTGGACCGGCTGGGCTTCTCGGTGTCGTCCGGCTCCTCGTGCACGTCGAGCACCCTGACGCCCAGCCATGTGCTGCGGGCGATGGGGGTGCTCTCGGAGGGCAACGTCCGGATCTCGCTGCCGCGCGGGACGGCCGAGGAGGACGTCCGGCGCTTCCTGGACGTCCTGCCGTCGCTGGTGCGCTCGGTGCGCGAACGGCTGGGCGCGCCCGCCTCCGCGCTGTCGGCGGCGGCGGACGACGCGGCGGACGACGAGGCGAACGGCGGCGCGGAGGAGGCGGTGGACGACGCCACCGCCGCCGACGCGCCGGCGCTCACCGTCGACGCGCTCGGCAAGCGCTGCCCGATCCCGGTGATCGAGCTGGCCAAGGTGATCGGCGACGTACCGATCGGAGCGGTCATCGCCGTCCTCGCCGACGACGAGGCCGCGCGGCTGGACATCCCGGCCTGGTGCGCCATGCGCGGCCAGGAGGACGTGGGCGAGCGCCCGGCGGAGCGCGGCTCGGTCTACCAGGTACGCCGGATCGCCTGACTCCCGCTCGCTGATTCCCGCTCAAGGCCCCGGCGGCTCCGCCCCCGGCCGCGGAGCCGCCCGCCCACCCGTCAGGAGGGACGGGAGGACGGGCGGTGTCCGCGGTCGGCCCGGACTCGCGCTCGGGCCGGACCTGGTGGCTAGGAGAGGTGCGCCTGCACCTCGGCCGCGGCCTCGTCGCCGTACGCCTTGGTGAAGCGGTCCATGAAGTGGCCGCGGCGCAGCTCGTACTCCTGGGTGCCGAGCGTCTCGATGACCAGCGTGGCGAGCATGCAGCCGAGCTGGGCGGAGCGCTCAAGGGACAGCTCCCACGAGCGTCCGGCCAGGAAGCCCGCGCGGAACGCGTCGCCGACGCCGGTCGGGTCGACCTTGGCGTCCTCCTCGGGACAGCCGACCTCGATCGTGGCCTCGCCGACCCGCTCGATGCGCACGCCCTGGGCGCCCAGCGTGGTCACCCTGACGCCGACCTTGCCGAGGATCTCGTCCGCCGACCAGCCGGCCTTGGACTCGATGAGCGCCTTCTCGTACTCGTTGGTGAAGAGGTACTGCGCGCCGTCGACCAGCAGCCGGATGTCGTCGGTCTCCATCCGGGCGAGCTGCTGCGAGGGGTCCGCGGCGAACGGCAGGCCGCGCGAGCGGCACTCCTCGGTGTGCCGGATCATCGCCTCGGGGTCGTCCGCGCCGATCAGCACCAGGTCGAGGCCGCCGAGCCGGTCGGCCACCGGCTGCAGCTCGATCTGCCGGGCCTCGCTCATCGCGCCCGTGTAGAAGGACGCGATCTGGTTGTGGTCGGTGTCCGTGGTGCACACGAAGCGCGCGGTGTGCTGCACCTCGGAGATCCGGACCGAGGCGGTGTCCACGCCGTGCCGGTCCAGCCAGGCCCGGTACTCGGCGAAGTCGGTGCCCGCCGCGCCGACCAGGACGGGGCTCAGGCCCAGCAGTCCCATGCCGTAGCAGATGTTGGGGGCGACACCGCCCCGCCGTACGTCGAGGGTGTCGACCAGGAAGGAGAGGGAGACCGTGTGCAGCTGATCGGCGACCAGTTGGTCGGCGAATCGGCCGGGGAAGGTCATCAGATGGTCGGTGGCGATGGAGCCGGTGACAGCGATACGCACGACGGTTCTGCTCCTGCGGAGGCGGGGACGGCGGACACTCCACGCTATCGGCTCATGGGACCCCTGCCGACCTGGCAAAACTACCCGATAGTAGGGCTTTGTTCGCAGAGCCTCTGATGCCTACGGTGCAGGTAGCGGGGTCAGCGACGAAGCGGCCCCACGGACCGGGAGCCGCCATGCCCAAGCACATCGAGTCCGCTCCCCCCGCCGCCGAGCCCGAGTCACTGGCCGAACTGCGGGGCGACTGCGCACGGATGGCCCCGCACTGGTCGCCCATCGGGCGGACCGCGCCGGTTCATCCGCCGGTGTCTCCGTCCAGCATCCGCGGCGTCCGGGTGCCGTCCGGATCCGCCGAGCTGCTGGACGGTATGTCCGAATACGGCGACTGAGGGGAACCGCCCGCTCCTCTACTCCGTCCAACTGACGTTCCCCTGCTGGGGGACGAAAGAGCAGATGGTTGGTCTGCGGAGCCGAAGGAGCGATGCGGTGAGCACCGAGGAAACCCCCGACAGCACCCGGCACAACCGGCGCGGTCAGCTGGTGGTGACCTCCGTGGCAGCGGCGGTGCTGCTGGCCGGAGGCGGCGGCGCGTACTGGGCCTCGACCGCGTCGAACGGCGGATCCGACAGCGGCGGAACCGCCGGCGACGCGGGCCGGCCACCGCCGTTGGCGCTGGACGGCGCCGCCGCGTCCGGGTCCGGCGGGCCCAGCGGGTCCGAGGGGATCGCGCCGGGCGAGCCGAACCCGTACGGCGTGACCTACCGGGCGGCCGGACCGCTGCCGGACGGGCCGGACTCCGCGCCCGTCTACCGGCCGGCCGGCGAGGTGCGCGGCGCGGAGGTCGCGCGGCTGGCGAAGGCGCTGAAGGTCAAGGGCGAGCCGCGCCTCGAAGGCATGACCTGGAAGGTCGGCGAGGCCCAGGGCTCCAAGGGCCGCGGCCCCGAGCTCCAGGTCGGCAAGGACGCGCCGGGCCGCTGGGCGTACACCCCGCACGGCACCCCGGCCGGCGACGGCTGCGTGCACCCGGAGGGCGACGCCGCGACCGGCTCCGCCGACGGCGACTGCCCCTCCTTCCGCGGCGGCCCCTCCGGCGGGACGTCCGGCGACGGCGGCTCGAAGCCGGTGTCCGAGAAGGCCGCGAAGCGCGCGGCGGCGCCGGTGCTCAAGGCGCTCGGCCAGCAGGACGCGAAGCTCAGCGCGAGCGGGCACACCGGCGCGGTACGGATCGTGAGCGCGGACCCGAAGGTGAACGGCCTGCCGACGTACGGCTGGCAGACCGGCGTCCAGGTCGGCTCGGAGGGTCGACTGACCGGCGGCAGCGGCCAGTTGGCGTCGCTGCGCAAGGGAGCCGAGTATCCGGTGCTGAGCGCGCAGCAGACGCTCGCGAACCTCAACAAGGTCGGCGAGGTCAAGGGCGGCAAGGCCGAGGGCTCGGGCAAGCCGGGCATCGGCGGCTGCGCCTCCGCGGTCCCGCATACGGACAGCGGCAAGAGCGACAGCGACAAGAGCGGTACGGCGGACGGCAGCGAGGCGGACGAACAGGGCGGCCCGGAGACGCTGCCCGCACGGCAGCCCTGCGAGTCGCCAGCCAAGCCGGAGCCCGCGACCGTACGCGGCGCGGTCTTCGGACTCGCGTCGACGTTCGTGAGCGGCCGGCCGGCCCTGGTGCCGTCCTGGATCTACGAGGTCCAGCCGGCCGGGGCGAAGGGGTCGGGCAGCACCCTCACCGTCACCCACCCCGCGGTGGACCCGGAGTTCATCGCCCGCCCGAAGCCGTCGTCGGAGCCCACCTCGCCGCCCTCCTCCGGCAGCGGCTCGGGGTCGGCCGGTCCCGCCAGCGGGGCCCAGGACATCACGTCCTACAGCTCGGACGGCAAGGACGCCAAGATGCTGAAGGTGACGTTCTGGGGCGGGGTGTGCAGCGACTACTCGGCCTCCGTGGACGAGTCCGCGGGCAGCGTGAAGGTCGAGGTGACCGGCAAGGAGAAGAAGCCGGGCCGGAACTGCATCATGATCGCGAAGGAGTTCACGAAGAAGGTGACTCTGGACAAGTCGCTGGCCGACCGGAAGGTCGTGGACGAGACCACCGGCAAGAGCGTGCCGAAGACCGTGCCGAAGAAGTAGCGGCCACCGGCCGCGCGGCGGCTCGGGTCGCGGCGGGCTACGGCCGTAAGGGCCACAGCGCGCACGTCGAAGGCGGCGACCCCACCCGGGGCCGCCGCCTTCGACGTCGTCTGATCAGCGGCCCAGCGGGCCTGCTCGCTCAGCCTGCTAGTTGAACGAGTCGCCGCAGGCGCAGGAGCCCGAGGCGTTGGGGTTGTCGATCGTGAAGCCCTGCTTCTCGATGGTGTCGACGAAGTCGATGGAGGCGCCGCCCAGGTACGGGGCGCTCATCCGGTCCGTGACGACCTTGACGCCGTCGAAGTCCTTGAGCACGTCACCGTCGAGCTGGCGCTCGTCGAAGAAGAGCTGGTACCGCAGCCCGGAGCAACCACCGGGCTGAACGGCGACGCGCAGTGCGAGGTCGTCACGGCCTTCTTGTTCCAGCAACGCCTTGACCTTGCCCGCAGCGGCATCGGACAGGAGGATGCCGTCGCTCGTGGTGGTCTCGTCCTGAACCGTCATCTGCTTCTCTCCCGGGTTGTGCGGACTGCTTGCCCTCGGCTGCAACCGACGGTGCCCCGGATTCATTCCGGGTTTGGCGCACGCTCTGCCTTTCATGCTCGCACACCCGCCCCCCAGGGGTCACCCGGCACCGGCCGCGCTGGAATGCGTCACATCGACGCGATGTCCATCGTCAAAGTGACATGAAGCAGTTATGATAGATAACGTCATTCTGACGAGAATCACGCCAGCGGAGAAGAAAGGGTGCGTGCAGTGACCACGGCCCAGCCCCTTGACGTACAGCCCACGCCGCTCGCCCTGCTCCTGCTCGGCCGCGACACCGACACCAGGAGCGAGCGCGGGGTGGAGTGCCCCGGCGATCTGCCGGCCGCCTCCGACCCCGGCCTGGTGGAGCGCGCCCGCGCGGCCAAGGAGAAGCTCGGCGACAAGGTCTTCGTGCTCGGTCATCACTACCAGCGCGATGAAGTCATCCAGTTCGCGGATGTCACCGGCGACTCCTTCAAGCTCGCCCGCGACGCGGCCGACCGCCCGCAGGCCGAGTACATAGTCTTCTGCGGCGTGCACTTCATGGCCGAGTCCGCCGACATCCTGACCGGTGACGACCAGCGGGTCGTCCTCCCCGACCTGGCCGCCGGCTGCTCGATGGCCGACATGGCCACCGCCGAGCAGGTCGCCGAGTGCTGGGACGTGCTCACCGAGGCGGGCGTCGCCGACGCGACCGTCCCCGTCTCGTACATGAACTCCTCCGCCGACATCAAGGCCTTCACCGGCCGGCACGGCGGCACGATCTGCACCTCGTCCAACGCCAAGAAGGCCCTGGAATGGGCCTTCGAGCAGGGCGGCGAGGACCAGGCCGACAAGAAGGTGCTGTTCCTGCCGGACCAGCACCTGGGCCGCAACACCGCGGTGCGCGACATGGGCTTCTCGCTCGACGACTGCGTGCTCTACAACCCGCACAAGCCGAACGGCGGGCTCACCGTCGAGCAGTTGCGCGCCGCGAAGATGATCCTGTGGCGCGGGCACTGCTCGGTGCACGGGCGGTTCTCGGTGGAGTCCGTACGCGAGGTGCGCGAGCGGGTCCCCGGCGTCAATGTGCTGGTGCACCCGGAGTGCAAGCACGAGGTCGTCTCGGCGGCGGACTACGTCGGCTCGACGGAGTACATCATCAAGACCCTCGACGCGGCCCCCGCCGGGTCGAAGTGGGCCATCGGCACCGAGCTCAACCTCGTCCAGCGGGTGGCCAACGCGCACCCGGACAAGGAGGTCGTCTTCCTCGACAAGACGGTCTGCTTCTGCTCGACGATGAACCGCATCGACCTGCCGCACCTGGTGTGGACGCTGGAGTCGCTGGCCGCGGGCACGCTCGTGAACCAGATCAAGGTCGACCCGGAGACCGAGAAGTTCGCCAAGCTCGCGCTGGAGCGGATGCTGGCGCTGCCGTAGGCGCGCCGGACACGAGTGAGGGAGGGGCGGCCCCGGCTGGGCCGCCCCTCCCTCACTCTCAGACGTGCGTCAGAACTCTCGGACGTGTGTCAGACGCCCGCGGACTCCGGCTCGCGGTCGCCGTCGCTCGCGTCGGCCTGGTCGCCGGCCTGGGCCGGTACACCCGCCTTCCTCGCGCGCCTGGCGGCCTTCTTCTTGCCCCGGCGCTCCTTGCGCAGCTCGACCATCGCGTAGAGCGTCGGCACGAGCAGCAGCGTGAGCAGCGTCGAGGTGACGAGACCGCCGATGACCACGACGGCCAGCGGCTGCGAGATGAAGCCTCCCTCGCCGGTGACGCCCAGCGCCATCGGCAGCAGGGCGAAGATGGTCGCCAGCGCGGTCATCAGGATCGGCCGCAGTCGGTGCCGGCCTCCCTCGACCACCGCGTCGACGACGCTCATGCCCTGCGCCCGGTACTGGTTGATCAGATCGATCAGCACGATCGCGTTGGTGACCACGATGCCGATGAGCATCAGCATGCCGATCATCGCCGGGACGCCCATCGGGGTGCCGGTGATGAGCAGCAGGCCGAGCGCGCCGGTCGCCGCGAACGGGATGGAGACCAGCAGGATCAGCGGCTGCACCAGGCTGCGGAAGGTCGCGACCAGCAGCATGAAGACGATCGCGATGGCCGCCAGCATGGCCAGGCCCAGCGACGCGAAGGCGTCGCCCTGGTCCGAGGAGACGCCGCCGATCTCGGCGGTGGCCCCCTTCGGCAGGTCCAGGCCCTTGATCTTCGACTGGAGCGCGGTGGTGACCGCGCCCGTGTTGTCGCCGGTCGGCTTGGCGGTGACGGTGGCGGCGCGCGCACCGTCGATCCGGGTCATGCTGACCGGACCGTCGATGTTCTTCACGTCCGCGATGTCACCGAGCTTCACCACGCCGGCCGGGGCGGCCAGCGAGAGGGCGCGCAGCTCGGCGAGGGTGGCCGCCGGCTTCGCGGACTTCACGACGACGTCCTGCTCGGTGTCGTCGAGGATCGCCTTGCCGGAGGTCGTGCCGCGCACGGCGTGGGTGACGGCCTGGCCGAGGGTGGTCTCGGTGAAGCCGGCCGCGGCCGCCTTGTCGTTCCCCTTGACCGAGATCCGCGGGATGCTCTGCGAGAGGTCGCTCTGCACGTCCGTGACGTCGTCGAGCCCGGCGACCTCCTGCTGGACCTGCCGCGCGGCGGCGGCCAGCGTCTTGCCGTCCGCGGCCTTCACCACGACGCTGAGGTCCTGGTCGCCGAAGCCGTCACCGGCGGCGACGGTGGTCTCGCCGATGCCGTCCAGCTTCGCCAGGCCGTCGTGGATGGTGTCGCGGACGGACTCGGAGTCCCCTGAGTCCTTGAGCTTGACCTGGTAGCTCGCCTGGTTGGCGCCGGTGCCGCCGCCGAAGGCGGCCATGATGCCGGACGAGCCGACGGTGACCTGGTAGTCCGCGACCTTGTCGACGCCGTCGAGCATCTTCTCGACCTTCTCGGCGGCGGCGTCGGCCGCGCCCAGGCTGGTGCCCGGCTTCAGCTCCTGCTTGATGGAGAGGGTGTCCTGGTCCCCGGCGTCGAAGAAGTTGGTCTTCAGCAGCGGGGCCATGCCGAGTGTGCCGACCAGCACCACCGCGGCGATCACCAGGCTGGTGACGCGGCGGCGGGTCGCGAAGCGCAGCACCGGGACGTACAGGCGCTGCAGCGGGCTGCGCGCCTCCTTCTCGTCCGCGATGCGGCGCAGCTCGTCCGGGTCGGTGTGCTCGCTGCCCTTGGGGGCCCGCAGGAACCAGTACGAGAGCACCGGCACCACGGTCAGCGAGACCAGCAGCGAGGAGAGCAGCGCGACCGAGACGGTCAGCGAGAACGAGCCGAACAGCGCGCCGACCATGCCGCCGACCAGCCCGATCGGCAGGAAGACGGCGACGGTGGTCAGCGTCGAGGCGGTGACCGCGCCGGAGACCTCGCGGACGGCGGTGAGGATCGCCTTCTGACGCTCCTCGCCGTAGCCGAGGTGCCGCTTGATGTTCTCCAGGACGACGATCGAGTCGTCGACGACCCGGCCGATCGCGATGGTCAGCGCGCCCAGCGTGAGCATGTTGAGCGAGAGGTCGCGGGTCCACAGCACGATCAGCGTGAGCACCACGGAGAGCGGGATGGAGACCGCGGTGACGATCGTGGAGCGCAGCGAGGCGAGGAAGACCAGGATCACGATGACGGCGAAGGCCAGCCCGAGCAGGCCCTCGGTGGTCAGTCCTGAGATGGATTTGGAGACGGCCGGGCCCTGGTCGCTGACCACGGTCAGCTTCGCGTCGGAGCCGAGGTCCTCACGCAGGCCGGGCAGCTTGTCCTTGACGCCGTCGGAGATCGCGACGGCGCTGCCGTCCTGGTCCATGGTGATGACGACGCCAAGGCTGGGCTCGCCGTTGGTGCGGGTGATGGAGTCGGCGGTGTCCGGCCGCTGCTTGACGGTCGCGATGTCGCCGACGCGTACCGGCTTCGGCGCGCTGTCCGCGGCGGCGCCGCCCTGGCCGCCGGGGGCCGCCGCGGGCGACACCCGCAGGTCCTGGATCTGTCGCAGCGAGGTGAAGCCGTCGCCGACCTGGACGGTTTTGCTCTTGCCGCCCTCGTCGAAGGAGCCGGCGGGCACGGACGCGCCGTTCGCCTCCAGCGCCTGGCTGAGCGCGGCGGTGGTCAGACCGGCCTTCGCGAGCTTCTTGTCGTCCGGGGTGACCGAGACGATCTGGTCCTGGACGCCGTCCACGGTGACCTGGGCGACGCCGTCGATGTCCTTGAGCGCCGGGACGACCGAGCGGTCGAGCTTGTCGGCGAGCGCCTGCTGGTCCGTGCCGGAGCTGGCGGCGAGCACGACGGTGGGGATGTCGTCGGTGGAGCCGGCGATGACTTGCGGGTCGACGTCGTCGGGCAGTTGCGCTCCGGCCCGGTTGACGGCCTGCTGGACGCTGGCGACGAGCTTGTCGGAGCCGCTTCCGTAGTCGAACTTGGCCATGATGACGGCCGAGCCCTCGCTCGCCGTCGAGGTGACGCCGGTGATCCCGTCGACGGCCTTGATGCTGTCTTCCAGGGGCTCGACGACCTGCTTCTCGACCACGTCGGGGGAAGCGCCCTGGTAGGGGGCCAGCACGGAGACCATCGGGAGTTCTATGGACGGCAGGAGTTGCTGCTTGAGCTGCGGGATGGCGATGGCGCCGAAGGCGACGGCGACGACCGCCATCAGGGCGATCAGACCCCGCTGTACGAGGCTGATTCTGGACAGCCAGGACATGGGTGGGTGTCTCTTCTCTATGTACTGGGGAGGCAGGACGGCGCATGCGCTGCGCCACTTATACGATCACCTACGCCGGGGCCCTGTTACGTCGCCTACAGGTCGGTTCTCGACCCGGCGGCATACAGCAGCCGCAGTACACTCCCCGCCCACTGCTCCACCCTTGGACGTACCGGGCTCACTCCACCCGTGGGCGTACCAGGCCGCTCTCGTACGCGATCACGACCAGCTGCGCCCGGTCCCGCGCGCCCAGTTTCGCCATCGCACGGTTCACATGGGTCTTGACGGTGAGCGGACTGACCGCGAGGCGTTCGCCGATCTCGTCGTTGGACAGTCCCCCGGCGACCAGCACGAGCACCTCGCGCTCGCGGACGGTGAGGGTCGCCAGCCGCGCGGCGGCCGGGCCCGAGGGGCCCGCGTCCGAATCTCCGCCCTGCGCCAGGAACCTGGCGATGAGGCCCTTGGTCGCGACGGGCGACAGCAGCGCGTCGCCCGCCGCCGCGATGCGGATCGCGGCGAGCAGTTCGCCGGGCTCCGCGCCCTTGCCGAGGAAGCCGCTGGCCCCGGCCCGCAGGGACTGGACGACGTACTCGTCGACCTCGAAGGTGGTCAGGACGACGACCCTGACGTGGGTCAGCGCCGGGTCCGCGCTGATCATGCGGGTGGCGGCGAGCCCGTCCGTGCCGGGCATCCGGATGTCCATCAGGACTACCAGGACAGCACCGCCCCGCTGTTCGCGGGCGAGCTCGACGGCCTCCGCGCCGTCCGACGCCTCGCCCACCACCTCCATGTCCGGCTCGGAGTCGACCAGCACCCGGAACGCGCTGCGCAGCAAAGCCTGGTCGTCGGCGAGCAATACCTTGATCGTCATACGTTCTCCCCCGTGCGGATCTGGAGCGGAAGTCTGATGTGCACGCGGAACCCGCCGCCCGCGCACGGGCCGGTCTCGCAACTCCCGTTCAACGCGGCGACCCGCTCCCGCATCCCCATCAGCCCGTGCCCGCCGTGGTCCGCGCGCGGCTCGGGCAGGTCCGTACCGGTGCCGTCGTCACCCGCGCCGTCGTCGAGGACGGTGACGGTCAGCGACCCCGGGGTCCGTACGATCCGGACCTCGGCGCGGGCGCCGGCGCCCGCGTGCTTGTGCACATTGGTCAGCGCCTCCTGCACCACCCGGTAGGCGGTGAGGTCGGCCGCGGCGGACAGCGGCTGGGTGGACTCCGCCGGGCTCTCGGGCTCCATCGCGAGGTCGACGGGCAGGCCGGCGCGGGCGAAGCCGTCGATGAGCTGGTCGAGGACGCCGAGGCCCGGCGCGGGCTCGGTCGGCGCCTCCGGGTCGCCGTACTGGCGCAGCAGCCCGACGGTGGTGCGCAGTTCGTCGAGGGCCGAGCGGCTGGCCTCGCGGACGTGCGCGAGGGCTTGTTTGGCCTGGTCGGGCCGGCTGTCCATGACGTGCGAGGCGACCCCGGCCTGGACGTTGACCAGCGCGATGTGGTGCGCGACGACGTCGTGCAGCTCGCGGGCGATGCGCATCCGCTCCTCGGCGACCCGGCGGCGGGCCTCCTCCTCGCGGGTGCGCTCGGCCCGTTCGGCCCGCTCCCTGATGGCGTCGACGAACGCGCGGCGGCTGCGCACCGCGTCGCCCGCGGCGGCGGCCATCCCGGTCCAGGCGAAGATCCCCAGGTTCTCCTGGGCGTACCAGGGCTGCGCGCCGCACAGCATGGCCGTAGCGGTGAGCACGACGATGGTGAGCGCGCCGACCCGCCAGGTGGTGGGGCGGTCGGTGCGGGAGGCGAGGGTGTAGAGCGCCACGACGGTGGCCATCGAGACGGGCGCCCGCGGTTCGCTGCTCCCGGAGATCAGCTCGAAGACGGTGAGGGCGCTGGTGAAGGCCAGTACGTGCCGGGGCAGCCGGCGGCGCCATACGAGGGCCGCGCAGGCGAGCACCGCGAGCAGGACGGTCGGCGCCTCCAGGTGGCGCTCCCCGAACCGCGGGCCGTGCGGGCCGTGCGGGTCGGCCACCGAGCCGATCAGGATCAGCGCGAAGACGGCGGCCGACAGCGTGGTGTCGAGCGCGTAGGGGTGCGCACGCAGCCAGTGGTACGGGCGGGCGAAGCCCTGTCCGACGGCAAGGGGGGTCACGACAAGCAACCGTACGGGCTGCGGCGGCGAGCTAGCACCGCCGCCGCGCACCGCCGGGCCCGCCGTGCGCCGCGGCGCGATCACCGCCGCCGCGCCACTCAGCGCAACGCCCCGGGCCTGAGGCCAGGTCCGGGGCGCTGCGCTGAGTGGCTGGAGTGCGGTGCGGGGTGTCGCCCGGACGGGAGGTCCGCGCGGCGTGCTAGCCGGGGATGAGCCCGTCGTCGCGGAGCATCTCCCGGACCTCTTCGAGGCTCGCGTCGGGGGCGGGGAGGATCAGCTCGGACGGCTCCAGGGAGTCGTCCGGAAGCGGCGTGCCCAGTCGGCGCACCGCGTCGAGCAGCGCGCCCAGCGTCCGCCGGAAGCCGCTCTCGTCGCCGCTCTCCATTTCGGCGAGCAGCTCGTCGTCCAGCTTGTTGAGCGCGGTGAGGTGGCTGTCGTCCAGCTTCAGCTGCCCCTCCCCCATGATCCGTACGATCACGACGGTCTCCCTTGCTCCCTCGGTGACGAGATGTGCTGCTGGTTACTGCATACCGCCGATGGCGGCCCGGCGCTCATCGAGACCGCTCACGGCTTGTCGAGCCGCGGCGAGCTCTGCTGCGGGGAGGACGGTTTGCGGTCCGCCTCGCCGCCTTCGAGCGCCTGCTGCGAGCCGCCGCCGCCACCGGCGAGCTCGGCCTTCATGCGCTGCAGTTCCAGCTCCACGTCCGTACCGCCGGAGAGCCGGTCCAGCTCGGCGGCGATGTCGTCCTTCGCCATGCCGGACTGGTCGTCGAGCGCCCCGGAGGCCATCAGTTCGTCGATCGCGCCGGCTCGCGCCTGGAGCTGCGCGGTCTTGTCCTCGGCCCGCTGGATCGCCATGCCGACGTCGCCCATCTCCTCGGAGATGCCCGAGAAGGCCTCGCCGATCCGGGTCTGCGCCTGCGCGGCGGTGTACGTGGCCTTGATGGTCTCCTTCTTGGTGCGGAAGGCGTCCACCTTGGCCTGCAGCCGCTGGGCCGCGAGGGTCAGCTTCTCCTCCTCGCCCTGGAGCGTGGTGTGCTGCGTCTCCAGGTCGGTGACTTGCTGCTGCAACGCGGCGCGGCGGGACAGCGCCTCGCGCGCCAGGTCCTCACGGCCGAGCGCCAGCGCCTTGCGGCCCTGGTCCTCCAGCTTGCTGGACTGTCCCTGCAGCTGACCGAGCTGCAATTCCAGACGCTTGCGGGAAGTCGCCACGTCGGCGACCCCGCGGCGTACCTTCTGCAGCAGTTCCAGCTGCTTCTGGTACGAGTAGTCCAGCGTCTCGCGCGGATCCTCGGCCCGGTCCAGGGCCTTATTGGCCTTCGCGCGGAAGATCATTCCCATACGCTTCATGACACCGCTCATGGGCCTCGCGCGCCCCCTTCTGACGGACTTCAGCTCCAGCAGCTCTACCGACCCCACAGTACGGGCCTGGGTTCCATTACCGCACTGTTCGGACCCGGATGCGCTCCTCCTCCAGGACGATCACGAGGTGTGCGGTATCCGGCGCAAGGAGTAGAGGACCGTAGGGGATGCCCGATCGAGGCCGCTCTGTCCCGGTACGGCGGGCGTTTCGCGGGGCTCTCGTCGTCCGATGTTGCCCGATCGTGCCCCGCGGCGCTGTGGTCCGCCGCCGGGACCCCGTACGCTTGGGTTTTGTGTTCCGAAGCCGTTCGAAGGAAGAGCAGGCCGCCACCTCCAAGGTGACCGCGGACCAGCCCCAGATGCCCCGCGACCCGCAGTCCCCCAAGGGTCGCCCCACGCCCAAGCGCAGCGCGGCGAATTCGCAGCGCCGCAGCATGGCGCAGACGCCGACCAACCGCAAGGACGTCTCCAAGCGTCAGCGGGAGGTACGCCGTGCCGACATGGCCAAGCAGCGGCAAGCGCTGGCCAGCGGTGACGAACGGTTCCTGCCCGTGCGCGACAAGGGTCCGATCCGTAAGTTCGCCCGTGACTTCGTCGACTCGCGGTTCTGCGTCGCCGAGTTCTTCCTGCCGCTGGCGGTGCTGATCCTGGTGCTCAGCATGCTGCCGTCGTTGCAGGTCAAGAACATCTCGCTGCTGCTGTGGCTCGGCGTGATCGTGCTGATCGTGATCGACTCGGTGGGCATTTACGTCCGGCTGAAGAAGCAGCTCAGGCTGCGCTTCCCGGGTGAGAACCTTCGCGGCGCCGCGCCGTACGCCCTGATGCGCACCCTCCAGATGCGTCGACTGCGACTGCCGAAGCCGCAGGTCAAGCGCGGAGCGAAGATCTGAGCGCGATCACGTCCGGATTCTCCGGCGGCGCGGCCGACTGGCTGCGCGGCTTGGGAGGACTGCGGAACACGGTGCGCCAGGAGTTGGTCGGCCGCCAGCTGGAGGAGCAGATCTCCGGGCGGTTCCCGGTCGGGCAGCGGCTGCGGGTGCTCGATGTCGGCCTCGGCCAGGGCACCCAGGCGCTGCGGCTGGCCCGCGCGGGCCACAAGGTCACCGGCCTGGAGTCCGACCCCGCGATGCTCGCGGCGGCTCAGGCGGCGCTGGCCGAGGAGCCCGAGGGCATACGCGAGCGGGTGCGGCTGATCCAGGACGACGGCCACCAGACCGGCCGGCACTTCCTGCCCGGCAGCTTCGACGTAGTGCTGTGCCACGGCGTACTGATGTACGTCCCGGAGCCCGACCCGATGCTGGCCGGGCTGGCCCGGATGCTCGCCCCCGGCGGCCTCCTCTCGCTCGTCGTACGGAACGCTGACGCCCTCGCGATGCGGCCCGGCCTGGCCGGGGACTGGACGGGAGCGCTCGACGCCTTCGAGACCGACCAGTACACCAACCGGCTCGGACTGCCCGTCCGCGCCGACCGGCTCGCCGTCATGACCGGCACCCTCGCCGGGATCGGCGCGCCGCTGCACAGCTGGTACGGGGTGCGGGTCTTCACCGACCTCGCCTCCGCCGGGGAGCGGCAGCCCGAGGACCCCGCCGAGCTGGAACGCCTGCTCGCCGCCGAGGACCGGGCCGGCCGCACCGACCCGTACCGCTCGGTCGCCGCGCTGCTGCACTTGTGCGGCGTGCGCGGCTGAGCGAGCCGACGGCCGTCGCGGAGGCAGTCGCGGGCTGCGTCGCACGGGCGCTGCCACGCCGCCCCCGGCCGTCGGCGATCCGCCGTACGGCGGGCAGGCGGCGACCCGATTTCCGGCGACACCCTCGGGCCGCTGCCTAAATCCGGCCCAAAAGACGTACCAAAAGGGACACTTCGTCCATGAATGTCTCTTCTGTGCGCGGGATCACCCGCAGGCTACTGCTCCCCGTCACCGCCGTCCTGTGCGCGGCCGCGCTGCTCGGCGGGTGCGGCGGCCCGGACGCGGACACGGCGTCCACCGACTCCGTCCCCTCGGCCCCGGCGTCCGCCGCCCGCTCCGCGGCGGCGGCTCCGGCCGCCGCCGCCCCCGATTCGGCCAACGCTCTGCAGAGCGCCTACCAGAGGGTGGTCAAGGGCGTCCTGCCGTCCGTCGTCCAGATCACCACCACCAGTGAACTGGGCTCGGGCTTCGTCTACGACGCCAAGGGCCACATCGTCACCAACGCGCATGTCGTCGGCGCCAACAGGGAATTCAAGGTCACCCTCGCCACCGGCGGAGCGCCGGTCGCCGCCCGGCTGGTCGCCGCCTACCCGGCGCAGGACCTGGCCGTCATCAAGCTGAACGCCGTGCCGCGCGGCCTCAGGCCCGCCCCCCTGGCCGACTCCGCCAGGGTCTCGGTCGGCCAGATCGTGCTGGCCATGGGCAACCCGCTCGGGCTCTCCAGCAGCGTCACCCAGGGCATCGTCTCGGCGGTGGGCCGCACCGTCAGCGAGAGCGGCACCGGGGCGACCATCAGCGACATGGTGCAGACCTCCGCCGCGATCAACCCCGGCAACAGCGGCGGCGCGCTGGTCGACCTCTCCGGCCGGGTCGTCGGAATCCCGACGCTGGCCGCCACCGACCCGAAGATGGGCGAGGGCGCGGCCCCCGGCATCGGCTTCGCGATCCCGGCCTCGACGGTCCGCAAGGTCGCGGACCAGATCATCAGGAGCGGCCGGGTCATCGACACCGACAGGGCCGCGCTCGGGATGACCGGACGCACCGTCCTGAGCAGCGCGTGCGAGCCGGGCGGGGTCGCGGTGGTGGCGGTGACCGCCGCCGGATCGGCCGAAAAGGCCGGCCTGCTGCCGGGCGACGTCATCACCAAGCTCGGCGACACCGACATCAGGACGATGCCCTCGCTCACCGGGTCGCTCGCGGCGGACAACCCCGGCGACAAGATGGACCTGACGTTCCTGCGCGCCGGTGTCGAGAAGACGGTCCAGGTGACCCTGGGCGAGCTGTGAGCGGGTGACGTTCCGAAGAAGCGGAAGCCCGGTGAGCGCGGCGGCGC
>NZ_JAYMZR010000072.1:0-39159 GCF_035828615.1 Streptomyces sp. H27-D2
TCCGGCGGCCTGCGGCGCGGGCTCGCGGTGCCGGATGGCGAGCAGGAACAGCGCCGAGACTGCGTAGCCGAGCGCGTCGGCCACGATGGCCAGGTGCGCGCCGATGAGTTGGACCAGACCGCCGCCCCGACAGCCCCTCGCGGACGCAGAGAAAGGCTGACCACCCGCCGCCGCAGCCTGCTACAAGGTGGTAGCTTGACCGTATGGCGAAAACACAGGTGAACCTGCGGCTGGAGGAGTCCACCGCCGAGATGGCCAAGCACGCGGCGGAGACCCGGCGGCTCGCGGTGAACGAGTACGTCGAGCAACTCATCAAGGCGGACAACGAGAAGCTGCGCGACGCCTTCCTCGCCGGGGCGCAGGAAGTGCTGGACGGCTACGGCGACCTGATCGACGCGATCGAGGCCGCGTGATCCTGCACGTCGATCTGTCCTGGCTGCTCGAAGTCGCCCGCCGCGCCGGCCAGGACGACCCGGCGCCCGAGGACTACGGCGTTCCGATCGCCGCCGTCGAGAGGCACCAGGCCGTACTGGCCGGGCAGGACATCTACCACGGCGCCTACGCCAGGGCCGCCGCGCTCGCCCACACCCTGGGGCGGATGCGGTGGCTGGAGCGCTCGAACCTGCGCGTGGCCGTCGCGGTCGCCCATGGCTATCTGATCGCCGCGGGCGTCGAGGTGAAGCTCGGCCAAGCCGAGGTCACGGCGCTCGCGACCGAACTCACGAGCCGGGAGTCGACGGCCGCGTCCGTCGCCGAGGTGCTGAAGACCTGGAGCGACTGACCCGCCACGGGCGGCGCGCCGCGCACGGCGTGCGCCGGGGCTTCGCGCCGGTGGATCCGCTCCGGCCGGCTTGCCTCACCACCGCCGCCGCAGGTCCCTCCGCCGCTGGGCGCGGGTCAGGCCGGCAGTGGCCGGGATTGATGCAGCCGGGTGTGATAGCGCCCCTCGGCCTCCAGCCCTGCGGGGTCCTCGCCCGCGAGCAGTACCTGCTCGATCGCGCTCTTCTGCTCCGCCGCCCCGGCGAACAGCCGCTGCGGATACGTGCGTGAGAAGTCCGTCTCGGTCCTCAGGCCGAACGCCTCCAGGCTTGTGATCACTGGCTGATATAGGACGGTGCGCAACACGAACGCGCTGACCCACACCGGCTCGCGCACACACCGCAGCAGAGCCTCGAAGGTGCGCTCGGTGATGTAGCCGACTCCCCCGGTGACCGTGATCAGCCCGACGCCCTCGACAGCGCTCCGCAGCCCGGCGCTTGGCGGTACATGCTCCAAGTTATCCGTATACGCCTCGTCCAGCAGCCCGACCGCCACGGCGTACCGCACGGCGTTGTCCGCAGCGTCGAGCCCGATGACCCGGGTGGCGTCCGCACGCCGGCGCGAGGCGTAGAACTCCTTGTCGCGCTGGATGAGTTCGGCCGACGTCAGGTCGTCGACCTCGGGGTTCGTGTAGTGCGCGTACAGATCGGCGAGGGTCAGATCGTGGTTGAGCAGCGCCGCGTTGATGCCGTAGGAGCAGCAGACGTCGAGCACCGTGACGCCGTCGGCGCCGCCGGAGACCGCCGCTCGCTCGGCGCGGGTGCGGCGGAAGACGTCCTGGGCCTGCTGGGGTATCTCGTACTGCAGCGGGGCGAGGCGGCGGAAGTAGGCACGGGGATCGGCCTCGTTGTAGATGTGATCGAACCGCGTCTTGCCCGGTGTCGTGCTCGTCCGGCTTGCGGGCATGCTGCGCCTCCGTGGGCTGGGAACAGGTTTCTCGCGCTGAACACCTATCGGATACGCACCACGCGCGGATAGGGCGCAGGGCGGGAATCAGCCATACGGCAGGAATGCATCGCCGCGCCGGAGGGCCGGGCTCCTGCCGTACGGGCCGAGGCCGGCGGGTGCCGCGTCAGGGCGCCGGCACCGTGGAGGAGAGATAGGCGCGGTGACCGCGGAACCGAGTGGACTCCGGCAGCGGGGCCGACCGCCAGGCGCGGGCGTAACCGGGTGGCCTCTCGCCCGGGAGCACGATGACGGCCACGGGTTCGCGGCGGGCCGCCGCCGCGACGCCGGCCTGCGTGATGCTGGCGTCGGGTCCGGCGGTCTGACGAGAGGAGCAGCCGCTGGAGAAGGCGATCTGGACGGCGTAGTCGCCGGAGACGATGCAGGGGGCGCGCACGCCCAGTTGGTTCAGGCGGGTGGCGACTTCGCTGAATTCCTGGCTCAGCGCCCGGGTCTTGGCGGTCTTGTCGGTCAGGACGGTGTACTGGACGACCAGGTGGCCGGTGAGCGCGAGGATCACGAGCAGCGCGTTGCCCTGCCGGAGCCGTCTCAGCGGGTCGGCGACGCCACGCCAGAAGCAGTCCGCGACGGGGATGGCCAGCAGGGCGTAGGAGGGCAGCAGGAAGCGGGGCGCGGCGTAGTCGATGAGGAAGAGGTAGGGCACGGCCATCGCGGCGGCGGTCAGGATGGGGAGCACGGCGGTGGCGGACCGCCGGGCGCGGGCCGCGGCGAGTGTGCCCCCGAGTGCCAGCAGGGGCAGCGCGAACCACCAGAGTGCGGTGACCGGGCTCCGCCAAGGGACCGCGCAGGGGCGGCAGAGCGCGTATCCGTCCAGGCTGCGCATCTGATCGTCGACGGCCCAGTGCCAGCCCATGCCGCCCTGGATCTCGCTGGCGCGGTGCAGCCGGGCGGCCAGGCCGCCGTAGCGCACGTACGCCTCGATCACCCATTCCGCGGCTCCCAGCGCCAGGCCGCCCGCCAGCCAGACGAGCAGCGCGGCCCTTCGCCACCTGCGGACCAGCAGCAGCGCCGCGGCCAGCGGCAGCGCGAGCCACAGCGCGTCGGGCGGCCTCATCAGCGCGACCACCGCGACGCCGACCGCGATCCCGGCGAGGGCGCGGTGGTCCGTACGGTCCCGCGCGGCCCGCAGGAAGCAGCCGACCGCCAGCAGGGTGCCGTAGGCGCTCCACAGGTTGGGCATCACCTGCGGGGCGTAGTACAGGGTGATCCACAGGGAACCGAACAACGCGCCCGCGGTGGCGAGCACCCGGACCGGCAGCAGGCGCCGCCACACCCACAGCGCGGCGAAGAGCCCGGCGCCCGACAGGAGCGCCAGGTAGATCCTCAGGACGACGGTGGACGATGTGAGCGCGGCCACCGGCGCGACCAGGTAGGAGATCCCGCGGGCGCGCGGCGCGCTGAAGAACGCGGCGGGCGCGTTCTCGCTGACCTGGCTGGTGTACACCGTCTCGTCCCAGCCCAGCCCGGTTCCGGGCACGACCAGAAGCAGCTGGGCCAGGGTGAACACGGCGCACAGGGCCAGGAGCCAGGGAAACGGGCGCGCGGCGGACGCCAGCGGTGGAGCGATGTGCGGTGGGGCCGTCCAGGGTCGGGGAAACAGCTGTTCTTGCACGTGAGACCTCGCGACATCGGACCGTGGCGGTGACCGGTGTATGCCACATTCGGTCACCCCCGCCCCATCGGCCACCGCGATGCTCCACTCGGCGGCAGCGATTCCCCCTGACGTGAGGTCAGCTCCGTGCGAGGACCGCGAGGCAACGCGCCCGGCCGGTCCGGGTCAGTCGCGCGAGACCCCCCGCGCTGCGGCCTCCTCGCGCAGCGAGCGCAGGATGAGTGAGAGGCCGTAGTCGAAGCGCCCGTCGAAGGAGGTCTCCTCAAGGTGCGCCGCGACCCTGGCGAGCGCGGGGTAGCCGCCCGAGGCGAGGGTTTTGGTGAATCTGTTGCCGTCCGCCACCGGGGACGCCTGCTCCTCCTGGACCAGCCCGAGCAGGAAGTAGACGACGCTCCAGCAGGCCCAGGCCGCCTCGCGCTCGGGCAGTCCGCCGTCCAGCAGCGCTTCGATCATGGTGTCGGCGAAGCGGAGCGTGGCGGGCTCCGCCGCGTAGATGCCGGTCACGATCGCGGCTCCGTCGCGGTACCCCAGCAGTGCCCGGCGGTAGCGGTGGGCGAGTTCGCGGACCCGTTCCTCCCAGGGCTCGGGGAGTCCGTCCAGCCGGACATCGGCGGCGATCGCGTCCGCCATCAGTTCCAGCAGCCGCTGCTTGGTCTTGGCGTGCCAGAGCACCGTGTTCATCCGGACTCCGAGCCGGTCCGCGATGCCGCGTATCGACACCGCGTCCGCGCCCTTGTCGTCCAGCAGTTCCAGGGCCGCTCTCACCACGGCCTCAGGGTCGAGCCGGGTTCGGGGGGACTTCGCCGCTTGCTTCTTGGTCACCGACCTAGCTTAGTGGGCGTCGCAATCGGCCACCGGCCGAGGAGACGAGGCGGCTGGACGGCGCCGTCGTCGCGCGGGTGAAGTGCGAGGGCGGCTTCCCCGGCAGCCCCATCGAGCTGCACCGGCACTTCACGTGGCCGGCGGCCTCATGACGGCGCTGACCCTCCACACCTGAACCGGCCGGGGCGGATCGCGTCGAGGCAGGCCGCGCCGAGGCAGAATCATCCAGACCCGATGGGATCCGCCCCGTTGAGAGGAGCGAGAGGAAACATCCATGCCCACCGCTGACCAGCTGCTGAGCGCGAAGAGCGTCCACGGACTGATCGGCTGCCTCACCACCGTGGCCCCCGAGCAACGGCTCCCGCTGGTGCGGACCTCGGCGGCGGCGCTGGACCGGCTCAGCCTGAGCGAGCGGAACCGGGCTGTCCGGGACGCGCTGCTGGCCGATCTGCCGGCGGACTACGAGTCGTTCGCGGCGATCATCGGCGCGGCGCTCGGAGATCCTGAGTTCACCGGCTGGATGATCTGGCCGGTCACCGAAGCCGTCGCGGTGCGCTCGCTGGCTCCCGGCGCTGACGACCGGTTCGACGCGGGGCTCGACCTGCTCGCCCGGCTCACTTCCCGGCTGACCGGGGAGTTCGCGCTCCGGTCGTTCCTGGAGGCCGACCTCGACCGCACCCTGGCCACCGTGCGGGAGTGGACGACCCACCCCGACGAGAACGTCCGCCGGCTGGCCAGCGAGGGAACCCGGCCCCGGCTGCCCTGGGCCAGGCGGGTCGCCGCGATCCTGCGCAGCCCGGGCATCACGGTCCCGGTGCTCGACGCCCTCTACCGCGACCCGTCCGAGTACGTACGCCGCTCCGTGGCCAACCACCTGAACGACTTCAGCCGTACCGACTCCGAGATCACCACGACGGCCGCCGCCCGCTGGTTGGAGCACCCCGACGAGCACACCGGCAAGGTCGTACGCCACGGCCTGCGCACCCTCGTCAAGAGCGGGGACCCGGAGGCGCTGCGGCTGCTCGGCTTCGCGCCGCCCGCCCACATCGACCTCTGCGGACCAGTGCTGCACCCGACCACGCTGCCGCTCGGCGGCGGCCTGGAGTTCGAGTTCACGCTCAAGAACAACGGGCCCGACGCCGTGAGCCTCGCCGTCGACTACGTCATCCACCACCGCAAGGCCAACGGCCGCACCACACCGAAGGTCTTCAAGCTCACCACCCGGACGCTCGCCCCCGGCGCGAGCGCCGCCATCGCGCGCCGCCACTCCTTCAAGCCGCTGAGCACGCGCACCTATTACCCCGGCGAGCACACCCTTGAGATCCAGGTCAACGGGACGCGGTTCGGCACCACCACGTTCGAGCTCACCCCGGAGCCGACCGGCAAGAGGTGAACTACGGCCGGGCGGCACCCCGCCCCGGACGGCGGCCTTCGATGCCTCTCCGCTCGGCTCCGCTCACTAGTCTGGTGCGGCGATCCGCCGGAGCGGCTCGGTGAGCGCGACCGAAGGGAACAGACCACCGTGGGAAACGGCAAGCTGCTCGCCGTCAGCGATCTGCACACCGCCTACCGGGAGAACCGAGCGATCGTCGACTCGCTCCGGCCGAAGTCGGACGACGACTGGCTGATCGTCGCCGGGGACGTCGCCGAGAAGTACACGGACATCGAACGGACCCTGACACAGCTCAGCGAGCGGTTCGCGCAGGTCCTCTGGGCACCGGGCAACCACGAGTTGTGGACCCACCCGCGCGACCCCGTCGACCTGCGCGGCGAGAAACGCTATCTGCACCTGGTGAACCTCTGCCGCGGCCTGGGCATCGCCACCCCGGAGGACCCTTACCCGGTGTGGCGCGGCGACGGCGGCCCCGTGACCGTCGCCCCGCTGTTCGTGCTCTACGACTATTCGTTCCGGGTGCCGGGCGCTGACACCAAGGAGGAGTCGCTGCGCCTGGCCTACGAGTCCGGGGTGGTCTGCACCGACGAGCACTTCCTGCACCCGGACCCCTACGCCTCGCGCGACGACTGGTGCCGCGCCCGAGCGGCGGCGACCGAGCGGCGGCTGGCCGCCATCGACCCCGGCCAAAAGACGGTCCTGGTCAACCACTTCCCACTGGTCCGCGAGCCGACCCGGGTGCTGCGCCACCAGGACTTCGCCCAGTGGTGCGGCACCGAACTGACAGCGGACTGGCACCTGCGGTTCCGCGCCGTCACCGTCGTCTACGGGCATCTGCACATCCCCCGGGTCACCTGGTACGACGGAGTCCGCTTCGAAGAGGTCTCGGTCGGCTACCCCCGCGAGTGGCGGGACCGGACGCCGCGCGATCCACTGCGCCAGATCCTGCCGCTGCCGGACTCGGAGGGCTGACCACGCGGCGAGCCGCCCCCGGTATCGCGATTACCGGGGGCGACCCCAACACACGCCCCGCGCACACGCCCCCGCGCACACCCCACACAACACAACGCCCCCTCCCACCCAGACACACCAAGGGCGATGAGAGACGACGCCTCGCCTCTTGATGTGGAACGGCACGTGTGTCATATATGTCTAGACCATTGCTGTCCGATGGAAGGCATGCCATGACACGGATCCCCGGACTCACCGCGCCGGTCGCCGCCGCCTGCCTCCTGTTGACCGGTTGCGGGGCAGACGACCAGGCCACGCCGGTCCCCGCCGCACCGACCCGCGTCACGGTGGACACCAGCAGCTCGACCTCCGTGCACGTCATGTGGCAGCAGGCCGCCGACAAGGTGAAGGCCGACGGCTACGAGGTGTACCAGGGAGCCGTGAAGGTCAAGGAAGTGCCGGGCCGGCGGCAGATGGTCGACGTCTCCGGGCTGAAGCCCTCGGCCGTCTATAAGTTCAGCGTCCGGGCCCGCAACGCCGACGGCGACCTCTCGCAGCGGAGCCCGAAGGTGCGGGTCACGATGCCCACCGCGGCCGGCGACGACCAGGAGAAGCCCACCCGTCCGGCGCACCTGCGGGGCAAGGCCGACGGCGCTCGTACCGCCACCCTCAGCTGGGGCAGGTCGACGGACAACCACGGCGTGGCCTCGTACGACGTCTACCAGGCCGGCACAAAGATCCACAGCGTCAGCGGCGACCGGACCACGGCGCGGGTCACCGGGCTGCGGCCCGGCACCGACTACACCTTCACCGTCAAGGCGCGCGACACCGCGGACAACGTCTCTCCCGCGAGCCGCGCCCTGGACACCACGACCGCGTCGGCTCCGGGCGACGACGTCAGTACGGCTCCGACCGGCTTCCGCGCGAAGACCCGCGCCGCCGCTGGCGAGCACTTCCTCGACCTGGCCTGGATTCCGCCGAAGGCGGACGGCACGATCACCGATTACCAGGTCTACCTCAACGACGCATTCGCCACGACCGTGGCGTGGGGCTCCGGCTCTCCCAAGAGCAAGGCCACGCACAGTCTCGCGCTGGGCAAGAAGCCGGACGCGCGCTACACGGTGAAGATCCGGGCCAAGCTCCCCGACGGGAAATGGGGCGCCTTCTCCACGCGGCGGACGGTCGCCGTCGGCGGCGGACGCTCCTGACCGCTGACCGGCCGCCCACCCCCGAGGCTCCGGCGGGGCCGCCGAACGGTCACACTCGGGGGGTGTCCAGAAACAACGCGCGCCCGCCGACGGCGATCAGCCCCACCTCCCCATGCCCCTGCGGACTCGACGGGTCGCCCTTCCGCGACTGCTGCGGCAGCCTGCACAGCGGACGGACAACGGCCTCCACGGCCGAGCGGCTCATGCGTTCACGCTTCAGCGCGTTCGCCGTCCGCGACGCCGCGTATCTGCTGAAGACGTGGCACCCGACGACAAGGCCCTCCAGCCTCCAGCTCGACCCGGAGCAGCTCTGGACCCGGCTCGACATCCTGGCGACCACGGAGGGCAGCCCCTTCCACACCGAGGGCACCGTCGAGTTCCGCGCCCACTTCAGCGTGCGCGGGCGCGCGGACTCGCAGCACGAGCACAGCCGCTTCCTGCGGGACAACGGCCAGTGGGTCTACCTCAGCCCCGTGTGACCGAGCGCGGGAGCAGCGCGGCTTCGTGATGCGGCGGTGGGGGCAGCGGCCGATTCGCGCCGCCCCGGCTTACGTATCCCCTGCGCCCCGCTGATCAGTGCTGTGCTCCGTTGCTCAGCGCTGAGCAACGCTGCTCAGCGCGCCAGGAACTCCCGATACCAGTCGATGGTCGCGTCCAGCGCGTCAGGCAGCGGCGTGGGCTCGACGCCGAACCGCCGTTCGAACGCCGAGGAGTCCATGATCTGCGGCTCGGTGTGCTGGTAGAACAGCTCGCGGTAGGAGTCCATGAACACCGCGTCGAACGGGCCCCAGGGCTCCGCGACCACCAGCGTCTCAACGGTGAGCGGGTGTCCGACCCGGGCCGCGATGAGTTCGTGCACCTCGCGTGTGGTGGGCGCGGAACCCGTGGGCAGGTGCCAGACCCGGCCGTCCGCGTCCGGGCTCTCACCCAGGACGGCCAGCCCCCGGGCGACATCGCCGATGAAGCTGTAGCTGTGCGGCAGGTCGATGTCGCCGAGCGCGAGTACCGAGCCGCCGGTCAGAGCGCCGGGGAAGGCCGCGCCGCCGAGACTCGAATTGAGCACGCCGGGACCGAAGCAGTCCGCGGCGCGGCCCAGCACCACCCGGGCCCGGCCCGAGGAGTGCGCGTCGAGGTAGATCCGGTCGAGTTCCGCCCGCATCCGTCCCTTGGCCGAGGTGGCCCGCCACGGCGTGTCCTCGGTCATCGCCCGGCCGCCGGTCTCGCCGTAGGGGTAGAGCGTGTCGACGACGACCAGCCGGGCGCCGGCCTTTTCCGCCGCGGACAGGATCGCCCGCTGGATCACCGGCATCGCTTCGACCTGCAGGTGATAAGCCACGTTGACGCAGTGATACACGACCGAGGCCCCCTCGACCGCCGCCCGCGCGGCCTCGGGATCCGAGAGGTCGGCGGCGACCCGCTCGGCGCCGGGGACGGCGGGCGAGCCCCCGGAGCGGTCGACCGTGCGTACGGGATGTCCGCGTCGGACCAGTTCCGCCGCGAGGGAGCTTCCGGCGGGCCCGGTTCCGAGGACGACGTGCAGGTCAGCTGCTGATGGGGAGGTCATCGCTTACTCCTGGGTGAGTGTGATCGATGCCATTACAGTACATCGCTTTCGTTATTGTGTCTAACGTTAGCGGAGGATGGTCACGCTTCAGGAGCGGGGCGGGGCAGTCGCACCCCATTTCCGTACCGCGGAGGCACCGCGCACGGGACGGGCCGGACCGCGGGCGGACGGGCCGGACCGCGGGCGCTTCGCGCAACAGCCGCCGGGAGCGGATCCAACACCACCCCGGACCAGCGACAACAGACTTCAGCGTGGCTTCAGGTGGCCTTTGACACGGTGATCACGACGGCCCGGGACCTCCCGATGGCCTGAGCCGCCTTTCGCCTGTGCATATTTGGAGATACCTGACATGCAGTCACTTATCGATCACGCCAGGGACTTCGGCCGCCGCGCCGAGGAGCTCAACCACCTCGCCTGCGGCCAGTCCCCGCAAGCGCTATTCATCGCCTGTTCCGACTCCCGTGTCATCCCGTCGCTGATCACCGGCGCCGACCCCGGCGACTTGTTCGAACTCCGTACGGCGGGCGGCATCGTCCCCGAGTACCGCAGTGATCGCCGCTCGGGTGAGTCCGCCACGATCGAGTACGCCGTCGAGATCCTCGGCGTCACCGACGTCGTGGTGTGCGGCCACTCGCACTGCGGAGCGGTGGGCGCGCTACTGCGTGGTGACGACCTGACAGCCGTCCCCGCCGTACGCGACTGGCTGGAGAGCGAAGCCGGCGACATCTCCGAAGCCGGGAACGGGACCGGGGCCGGGGCCGCGCGGACATTGGACCCCCACATCGCGGACGCGGTCCAAGGACACGTACTGGCCCAGCTCGACCGCCTGCGCTCCTACCCCTCGATCGCACCGCGCCTGGCGGCCGGCCAGCTGCGCCTGCACGGCTGGTTCTACGAGATCGACACCGGCTCGGTGACCTCCCACTGCCCGGACCGTCAGGCCTTCCTGCCGCTGTGACCGGCGACCACCGCCGCGCCTTCACGCCTCCACGTTCACGCCTCACGCGCAACTCCGTACAGCCGACCCCCTGAGGAATCCATGCTCCCTCCCACCTTCGGACGCGACATCGGTGCGTCGCTCGTCGTCTTCCTCGTAGCCCTGCCCCTGTGCGTCGGAGTGGCCGTCGCCTCCGGTGTGCCCGCCGAAGCGGGGCTGATCACCGGCATCGTCGGCGGCATCGTGGTCGGGCTGCTCCCCGGCAGCACCATGCAGGTCAGCGGCCCGGCGGCCGGTATGACCGTGCTCGTCTACGAAGCCGTCCAGGAATACGGCCTGCCCGCCCTCGGTGTCATCGTGCTGGCCGCGGGCCTGCTCCAACTGCTTCTCGGCGCCTTGCGGCTGGGGCGCTGGTTCCGGGCTGTCTCCGTCTCCGTCGTCGAAGGGATGCTCGCCGGTATCGGGCTGGTGATCGTCGCCGGCCAGCTGTACTCCATGGCCGACCTGTCGGCTCCCACCAGCGGCGTCGGCAAGATCACCGGGCTGCCCGGACTCGTCACCGACCTGTTCGGGTCCACGAAGTCCCTGTCCGCGCTCGCCCTCGGAGCCGGCAGCATCGCCGTGATCGTGCTCTGGCGGCGGATGCCCGCCAAGGTCCGGGTGGTCCCCGGAGCGCTCGTCGCGGTGGCACTCGCGACCGCCGCGACCATGCTGCTGAACCTGCCCGTCAAGAAGGTCCAGGTACAGGGCCTGCTCAGCTCGATCAACCTCCCTGGTGCGGACGACTTCGGGCAGCTGGCGCAGGTCGGTGTCCTCGGGACCGTCTTCGCCTTCATGCTGATCGCGTCGGCGGAGAGCCTCTTCGGCGCAGCGGCGGTGGATCGGCTGCACACCGGGCCGCGCACCGAATACGACAAGGAACTGATGGCCCAGGGCGCGGGCAACACCCTGTGCGGGCTGCTCGGCGCGCTGCCGATGACCGCCGTCGTGGTCCGCAGCGCGGCCAATGTCCAGGCCGGCGCGCAGACCAGGGTCTCGCGGGTGATGCACGGCGTCTGGCTGCTGCTGTTCGCCGCGCTGCTCCCGTGGGTCCTCGCCACCATCCCGGTCGCGGCACTCGCGGGCGTGCTGGTGCACGCCGGTTGGAAGCTGCTGCCGCTGAAGCAGTTCCCCCGCATGTGGCGCGAGCACCGTGTGGAGGCCGTCATCCTGACGATCACCGCGGTCGCGATCGTGACGGTCAACATGTTCGAAGGCGTCCTCATCGGCCTCGCCCTCTCCATCGTCAAGACGGCGTGGGACACCTCACGGGTCCGCCCGACGACCACGGACACCGGCACCGGCCCGATCCATATCGCGCTGACCGGCAACGCCACGTTCCTGCGGCTGCCCCAGATCCTCGACACCCTGGAGGCACTGCCCGCCGGACGCCCGGTCGAACTCGACCTCTCCGGGCTGCGGCACGTCGACCACGCGTGCGACGCCGCGCTGTCGGACTGGGTGGAGGGCCACAACCATCCGGACACCCACATCCGAGTGGAGCTGACCGCGGCGGAGCGCGCCGAGGCGGGACGCGCCGAGGTCGCCGAACCCGAGAAGGCGACGGTGTGAAGGGCAGCCGAAGCCGGCGGTAGTAGCGGTACGGGGCCGGCACGGTGAACCCGCCGATCCGAGGTGCCATCACCTACAGGGCTGGCCAGTGCGCACCCGGAGAGCGGACCCTCAGATCGCCTCCCAGGCTGCGGAAGCGAGAATGCGGGTCACTGTCCCTACGAGTTCGACGTCAGCCGGCAGGATCTGATCATCGATACGACCGACCGGCGCGATGCCGCGGGAGTTGGTCACGAACGCTCCGTCGAACGAGGCCAGCTCCGCCACCCGCACCGTCCGGCGTCGCCAGGGCAGGCCCGCCCGGTCCAGCTCGCGTTCGAGCACCTGCATCGTGATTCCGCGCAGGGCCGGCGCGTCGGGCCAGACGACCGTGCCGCCCTCGATGAAGGCGATGTTGGTGATCGCGCCTTCGGCGATCACCCCGTCGGGCCTCACCAGCAGCGCTTCGTCGAACCCTTCCCGCTTCGCGACGCGGCCGTAGTACACCTGGCCGAAGCCTCCGACGTGCTTGATGTGGGCCACGGGCCGCTGGTACTCGACGGTCCGTAGGCTCCAGGGGCCGTCCGGCATGGAACCGGGCGGCCGAACGGAGACCAGGACCGAGATCGCCGGCTCGGCCGCGTTGTCGGCGTCGGATCCCGGTTCCGAGCCCGCGCCGGCTTCGGGGCTGAAGACGTTGACCCGTACCGACGCGTCGCTGATGTCGTCCCCGAGCGCGTGCCGGATGCAGTCACGCACCCGCTCGCCGGCCAGGCCGACCCCGTAGAGCTCGTGCGTGGCCGCGTCCAGGCGGGCGAGGTGCAGGTCGATGCCGCGTACTCGGCCACCTCTGACCTGCATCGCGGTGAAATGGCCGTAGCCGCTCAACAGCGGGGACCACAGGTCCCCGGCGCCGACGGCTCGGCCGTTGATCTCGATTCGGGGCGCAGCGGGGACCATCATGTGCAGCACCCTAGCCACCGGCTAGGAACGCCCCGGTGGTCGCCCCGGCACGCCCGCCGGCCGTTTCCGCGTCACCGACTGGACGGGCAGCCGGCAAGCGACTCGTACAGTATCCGACGTGAACGATCTTCAACGGCCCGACGGCCTCATAGCGAGTCGCTTGCCTGCCCTCGGAGCGGCGACCATGACGGTCGTCCTGGGGCTCGGGGTCAGGGCCGGGGCGCAGGGCGATGCCGCCAAGTACGCGGGAGACGCGCTTTACACGGTTCTCCTCTGCGCGCTGGTGACCCTGATCGCGCCCCGGGTGAAACCGCTGACGGCCGCCGCAGTCGCGCTGGGAATCAGCTGGGTGGTCGAGTTCCTGCAACTCACCGGGGTGCCCGCGGACCTCTCCAGGCGCAGCGTGATCGCCCGGCTCATGCTGGGATCCACCTTCAACGCACCCGACTTGTTCTGGTACTCCGTGGGCGCGGCCATCGCCTGGGCCGTCCACACTTCGGCAAGGCGGCGAGTTGACCTTCATGTGGGATGAACGTCGACAATCTCGTCCATGGACGGCAGCACGGAATTCCTGAGTATCAGCGCCTTCGCAGCCCGCCGCTCCGATGGGTGCGACGGGGCCTCTTGGGGGTCGACTACACGTCAGTGTTAAGGGCGAGCTGAATCAGCCCCGCCCAACCTTCGCGCGAGAACATGAGCACGGGGCCGCTCGGGTTCTTGCTGTCACGGACGGGGACAACGCCGATCGTGCCTGCCGTAGCGGGTGACCACTCGATGCACTCGCCGCCGTTGTTCTGGCTATAGGTGGAGCTCACCCAGGTCTCTTCTGCTATGTCCGCGTGGTTCATGAGTAGCAGTCGTCGGCATGTCCTCGCGTCAGGTACCGACGTTGACCACATAAGGCCGATTGGCCACGGGGACGCGGACACGGACGGCAACGTTACGAGCCTTCCGCGGCTGCCCGGAGCGCATTCCGGTATTCTTTCACCCACTCCGCTGATTGCTGATCAGTGGGCAACCCTTCAAGTCCCGCATTCAGATGGTCGGCAGCGCTGCTGTACTCACCCAATCCGAGATGCGCGAGCCCGAGGTTCAGCCGCTGGAATGTCGGCGTGAGCCAATACGCCGTTCCGGGCGGTTGCGCGCTCGCCTTGTCGGCGAGGCTTGCCGCTTCGTTCAAGAGCCTTCGCGCGTCATCGCGCTGCCCCAACTCCGCGTATCCCTGGGCAGCTTGAGACGCATCCCCCATCCGTTGGGCGGAGTGCGAACCGGGTGTGTGATATGCGGTGGAGAACCAACGCGCTACCGCCCCGGATCGCCCTTGCTGGCGTGCGACGTAACCACGGAAGTTGAGCGCCTGGGCGGCAAGGGTTCCGGACCCCGCTTCGTCCGCGAGTTCCGTTGCTTCGTTGAGAAGAGTCACGGCTCGTGCGTCGCTACGTGCCGATGCGTGAAGCCATCCGCCGAACTGAACGTATTCCGCTACCACTTCCGCCAGCGAATCCCGGTGCGGCCCGCGCGCTTCCCGAAGAAGCCTCTTGACCGTCTTCATCTGCGCCTCAGTAGCCGGAATCATCGGCACTGGTCCGAGCGTGTCGTCAAGACGACGTTGAGCCGCGAGAACATCAGCAAGAGCGTCTACCGTGCGTCCGTCCAATTTCGTCGGGCGCGTGAGGGCATGCCTGATGCGCTCGCGATCATCTCCAGTCAGCGCCGCCGCCAGATCGATCAGCGCCCCCTCGGCGTCCAATAACCGATCTAGGGACGCGGCGAGTTGCGGCGACGGGAGCTGCTTCCCGGACAGTACGCGCGACAGATACGCATGGTCGTACTGCATTGCTCGCGCTGCTGCCCGAATGGTCATCTCGCGCGCTGCCAGTGCCGCACTCACTCTGCGGCCGAAGTCGCCGCCCTCGCTGCCCATGTGCCAAGGATACGTAGTCACCACCCGGTCACCACGCAGTCACCGAAATCGGGTGCACGGAGCGGGGAGGCTCACCGCATGAGCGGGAATCCGGAAGTCGGGACGTTGGCGCATGACGTGAAGAGAGATCGCGTCGGCAAGGTCATGGACACGCACGGAAACAGGGTGTTCCTCCGTCCGGTCAACGGCGGCGTTGAGTGGGAAGCCGCGCCGGACGACCTCGAACCAGCCGACACAGCAGCGGAGTTACGGGCGAAGGCGGCTGAGGCCAACGCGCGGAGTCGGGACAGGGCATGAATCGTTCGGTCATGCGCTTCGTTGAGCATTCGATCCGGCACGTCCCGGATGCCGGGATCACGTTCGAGGCGTTCTGCCTCGCCTGTCAATGCGACGAAAGGTCAGGCCCGAACGCCGAGCAGGAACCCGCTCAGGACTAGTGCTTACGCCACACGGGCCGCGCCGGACACGATCTATTCCGCCGAGTCGTCACCGACCACGCTCGGGTGACTCGGAACGAGTAAGCCCCCGCTCCGGTGGATGATCCGCTTCCCCATGGACAGGTCGAGCGCCCCACCGGAGCGGGACCAACTGGCCCCATCACGCGTTCCCCCCGCGGCACATGGCGGAGCCGGCACAACGGCGCGGGGACCGATTCCCCGCACATTCAGAGATTGGACGGGCACACCATGAACGCAGTTCCCGAGTTCGAGTTCGTCAGCGCGGCTGCCCGCCGTGACAACAAGGTCAACAACTGCCCCGAGGACTCTCGCCCCGGTCCGCCCCTGGTAAGGGGGTGCCGCCCGGGGCAGAGGTCGAAGTGGAGGCGGTTCTTGACCGTCTTCACATCCTTCACAGGCATGAAGCAGATGCCGACCGGCGAGGTCACGCCGACGCCGATGACGACCTCCCGCTCGCGCTCGGACAGGATCCGCCAGTCCAGCACCTGGGCCCAGAAGCGGGCCAGACCCGGCAGATCATGGGCGTCCACGACGATGTGGTGCAGCGATACAGGCATGGCCCCCAGCGTGCCGGGGGTATGAGTATTCGCCTTCACCGCACCCATGCGTTCCGCACAGTTCCTTCATGACGTGCGTGACTGTTCCCCTTCCCGGCGGCGTGGAAATCTCATGGCACCACCAGCCGAAGGAGCGGGATGAACAAGGGGTACGCCGTCTTCTGCGACGCCGATCGGCAGTTCTACGACGCTCCGCACCGACTGTCGGCCGACGGAAGCGGCCGGGGCGCCGAGTACGAGGCGGCGCGGCGCGAGGCCCCCGAGGGGTGGCAGCGGCATCGGTCCGGCGACTGGCTCGCGTTCCGTCCGCTCGACAGCACGCTTCCGGCGCAAGGGTGGAAGATCCACGTTTCCGCGTGCCTCGACAACGCGGAGAAGGTGCTCACCAAGGTCTGGGACTACTGCGTCCCCCGGGCGATCGCCTTCAAGTTCATGCCCAGCCAGTATCTGCTGCACACCCGCAACGCCAAGTACGCGGACCGCGGCGCCAGCGGGAAGTTCATGACCGTCTACCCGGCGGACGACGAACAGTGCCGCGTCATCGCCGAGGAGCTGGACGAGTTGCTCGGCGGCGAGCCGGGGCCGTACATCCTCAGCGATCTGCGGTGGAGCGCGGGACCGGTGTACGTGCGGTACGGGAGTTTCACCGAGCGGCACTGCTACAACGAGAAGGGCGAGCTGTGCCCCGCGATCGCGGACGGCACCGGGCAGCTCGTACCCGACCGCAGGGAGCCCGCGTTCCACGTTCCCGAGTGGGTCACGCTGCCGGCGTTCCTCGAAGCGCACCTCGACGCCCGCTCGGCGACCAGCACGACCGACATCCCGTACCGGATCGAACGCGCCCTGCACTTCTCCAACGGCGGTGGCGTGTACGTCGGTCGTGACACCCGCACGGATACCAAGGTCGTCCTCAAGGAAGCCCGGCCCTACGCGGGGCTGGCCGCCGACGGGGCCGACGCGGTGACCCGGCTGGAGCGCGAGCGGTCCGCGCTGGAGCAGCTCGCGGATCTGCCGTACACGCCTCGCGTGCTCGACCACTTCACGCTCGGCGATCACCATTTCCTGGTGCTGGAGTTCATCGAGGGACGCGCGCTCAACAACTTCTTCGCGCGGCGGCACCCGCTGATCGAGGCGGACCCGAGCGCGGAGGTGCTGGCCGCGTACACGGAGTGGGCCGTGCGGATCCACGAGCTGGTGACGGAGGCCGTCGCGGCGGTCCATGAGCGCGGTGTGGTCTTCAACGACCTGCACCTGTTCAACATCATGGTCTCCGAGGACGAGAGCTCCGTCGTGCTCCTGGACTTCGAGGCCGCCGCGCGCGTCGAGGACGGCGGCCGTCAGGTCATCGCCAACCCGGGCTTCGTCGCCCCCGCCGACCGCAGGGGCTTCGGCGTCGACACCTACGCCCTCGCGTGTCTGCGCATCGCCCTCTTCCTGCCGCTGACCAGCCTGTTCGCGGTGGACCGGAACAAGGCCGCGCATCTGGCCGCGACCGCGATGGAGCAGTTCCCGTTGCCGGACGGCTTCTTCGACGAGGCCGTCGCGGAGATCATGCGCGGATACCGGCCGCCCGCTGGAGCCGGGTCTTCGGGGAACGGGACCTCGCAGAACGCGCCCCCGGCACCTGACGCCGCCCGGCGTTCGGGCGGCTATCTCCCGGTGGATCTCGCCGACTGGCCGCACAGCCGGGACTCCATGGTCAAGGCCCTGCTCGCCTCGGCCACGCCGGCGCGCGAGGACCGCTACTTCCCCGGGGACATCGCCCAGTTCGCCGTCCCGGGCGGCGGCGCGTGCGTGGCCCACGGCGCGGCGGGAGTCCTCTACGCGCTGGCCGAAACCGGCGCCGAACGCTGCCCGGAAGCCGAGGAATGGCTGCTGAGGCGGACCGACCGGCCGGCCTCCGGCACCCCCGTGGGCTTCTACGACGGACTGTCCGGCGTCGCCTGGGTGCTGGACCGGCTCGGGCACCGTGAGCGCGCGCTCGAACTGGCCGCGACGCTGTCAGAGCAGAACTGGACCGACATCGCGCCCGATCTGCACAGCGGACTGGCCGGCCTCGGGCTCGCCCTCGACTCGCTCGCCGTCACCACCGGCGAGAGCGCGCTGCACGACGAGGCGCTGCGCTGCGCCCGTATCGTCGCCGACCGGGCCGCGGACGTCTCCGCACGGGACGGCGACCGGTCTCCGCGCGCCGGGCTGCTGCACGGCGCCACCGGGACCGCCCTGCTCTTCCTGCGGCTGTACGAACGGACCGGCGACACCGGGCTGCTCGACCTGGCCGCCGACGCGCTGCGCCGCGATCTCGCCCGGTGCGTACGGGGAGCAGGCGGCGCCCTCCAGGTGAACGAGGGCTGGCGCACGATGCCGTACCTCGGCGCGGGCAGTGTCGGCATCGGCATGGTGCTCGACGACTACCTCGCGCACCGCGCGGACGAGGAGTTCGAACGGGCGCGCGGCGAGATCGTCCAGGCCGCCCAGGCGCGGTTCTACGCCCAGCCCGGTCTCTTCCGCGGCGCGGCCGGCATGGTGCTGCATCTGAGCCGCACCACGACGGGCGGCCCCGGCACGCACGATGCCGACCTGCGCCGCCAGATCACGTCCCTGTCCTGGGGCGCCCTCACCTATCAGGGGCATCTCGCCTTCGCCGGCGAACAGATGATGCGCCTGTCCATGGACCTCGGCACCGGCACCGCCGGCTGCCTGCTCGCGTTGGGCAGCGCCCTGCACGACGATCCCGTGCACCTGCCCTTCCTCCCGCCGCTGAAGCGGCCCACAGACCGGCCTCCCCTTCCGGGGGTCGAAGCAAACCACAGTCCCCAGGCTGAAAGGAACACACAATGACCCTTCTTGACCTGCAGACCCTGGAGACCCCCACCGACGAGTTCAACGGTGAGATCGCAACCGGCGGAAGCCGCGCGAGCCTCCTGCTGTGCGGCGACAGCAGCCTGAGCGTCACCACCTGTCACTGACCTGATGTGCGCGGGGCCGATCACCCCGTAGCCGTGTCACGGTCATGGCGGTCCCGGGCGGCTTGCCGTCCGGGACCGCTCCGCTCCGAGCCGCACCGGCCCACGCACGCGAGGACCTCACGGGTATGGCCACTGCGCCTCACTCCCCCGATTCCCCGGGAGCCCCGGAACCACCCGCCGCCGCCATGGACGCTGCCACCGGCCCGGACAGCGCCACCGGCGATGCCGGCAGCGCCCGCTCCGCGCGCCCCGCCTCGGCCGCCGCCGACCGTCTGCTGCTCGGCGCCGCGCGCCACAGCGCGGCCCGCACGGCGGGCATCGCCCTCTTCAGCACCGCGTCCGCCATCGCCGCCATCGCCCTGCCCGCCGTACTCGGACGCACCCTGGACCGGGTGCTCGACCGGGACGGCGGCCTCACCTTCTGGGTCGGGCTGTGCGCGGCCCTCATCGCCGCCGAGGTGCTCTTCGACGCCCTCGTCGCGCTGCTGACCGGCACTGCCAACGCCCGCAGCACGGCGTGGCTGCGCCGGCGCGGCGTGGACCACCTGCTCGCGGTCGGGCCCGGCCGGGCGGGCCGTTTCCAGCCCGGCGACCTCGTCACCAGGCTCTCGGGCAACGCGGCCGAAGCGGGCACCGCCCCGGCCGCCGCGGCCACCGGGCTCGCCTCGCTGCTGACCCCGCTGGGCGGGCTGGCCGCCCTGGCCCTGATCGACATCTGGCTCGCGGTGGTCTTCCTCGCAGGAGCGCCCGCGCTGATCCTGCTGCTGCGGGTCTTCGCCCGCAGCTCATCCGACAGCGTCGCGCGTTACCAGCGTGTCCAGGGCGACATCGCCGCCCGGCTCGTCGAGGCCCTGGGCGGAGCCCGGACGGTGGCCGCCGCGGGCACCGCCGAGCGCGAACGCGAACGTGTGCTGGCCCCGCTGCCCGAACTCGATGTCCAGGGGCGTCGCATGTGGCGCGTCTACGGCCGGGCGGTGGCCCAGAGCGGGGTGCTCGTGCCATTGCTCCAGACGGCGGTCCTCGCCGTCGGCGGTATGCGGCTGGCCGCCGGCGGCATCAGCGTCGGCGACCTGCTCGCCGCCACCCGCTACGCGGCCCTCGCGGCGGGCATCGGCGCCGTGGCCGGGCAGCTCAGCGCCATCATCCGCAGCCGCGCCGCCGCGCGACGCACCGCCGAACTCCTGGAACTCCCCCCGGTCCGCTACGGAACGCGCCCGCTGCCCGCAGGCGGTCCCGGCCGGCTCGAACTGCACGGGGTGACGGTCCTGCGCGGCGGCGCCCCGGTGCTGCGGTCCGTGGACCTGGTGGTGCCGGGCGGCAGCACGATGGCGGTGGTCGGACGCTCCGGGGCGGGCAAGTCCGTACTGGCCGCCGTCGCCGGGCGGCTGGCCGACCCGGACAGCGGCCGGGTCACGCTGGACGGGGTCCCGCTGACGGAAGCCGCTCCGGACGCGCTGCGGCGCGAGGTGGGCTACGCCTTCGAGCGGCCCCAGCTCTTCGGCGGGACGGTCGGCGCCGCCATCGGCTTCGGGCCGTACGAGCCGCCTGCGGCCGGTGTCGAGGCGGCCGGGCGCGCGGCCGGCGCGGACACCTTCGTACGGCTGCTCCCGGCCGGATACGGCACGGCGCTCGCCGACGCGCCGCTGTCGGGCGGCGAACTGCAACGCCTCGGCCTGGCGCGCGCCTTCGCCCACGCCGGGCGGCTGCTGATCCTCGACGACGCCACTTCGAGCCTGGACAGCGTCACCGAACTCCAGGTCGGCCGGGCCCTGGTGCACGAAGTGCGGGC
This sequence comes from Streptomyces sp. H27-D2, assembly GCF_035828615.1. Classification (NCBI taxonomy): domain Bacteria; kingdom Bacillati; phylum Actinomycetota; class Actinomycetes; order Kitasatosporales; family Streptomycetaceae; genus Streptomyces; species Streptomyces sp. H27-D2. Next base: position 20,523 of record NZ_JAYMZR010000072.1, read on the forward strand.
CGGCACCCGGCTCCTGGTCGCGCACCGGGTCTCCTCGGCCGCCCGCGCCGATCTCGTCGCGTGGCTGGAGGACGGGCGTATCCGGGCGGTGGGTCCGCACGAGACGTTGTGGGAACTGCCGGACTACCGTGCGGTGTTCGGCGATCCGGAGAGCGAGGATGCCGAGTACGCGGACGCCGGGGCTTTCGACGACCTCGGGGTGGTCGGCGGACCCGGCGGCGGGAGCGGCATCGGCCGTGGCGAAAGGGCCGGCTCCGGCGGTCCCGAGGGGTTGCCCGGCAGCGGCGGGGCCGAGCGGGAGAGCGGGCCACGATGACCGAGACCGCCGTTCCGCCCCGTACCCCGCGCGGCGGCCAGGGCCCGATGCGCAGAATCCTCCCGCAGGCATCGCGGTTCCTGCGGCAGCGCAAGCGCGTCCTGCTCGTGCTGGGCGGCTGGTCGCTGCTGGAGTCGGCGCACACCTTCCTCGGCGGCTACAGCGTGGCGAAGGCCCTGGACCACGGGTTCCTCGCTGGGAACACGGGCGTCGGCCTGGCGTGGCTCGGCGTGGCCGCGGCGGCTATCGTGGTCGGCGGCCTGGCCACGCGCGGTGTGTTCCAGGGGTTGGCGGGCCTCGTGGAGCCGCTGCGCGACGGGCTGGTGCGCCGGGTGGTGTCGGGGGCGCTGCGCACGGCGGTGGCCGACCCCGCCCGTGCGGACAGCGCGGTGGTCTCCCGGCTCACCAACCAGACGGAAATGGCCCGGGACAGTTTCGCGGGGCTGGTGCTGGTCGCCCGTTCCTTCGTGTTCACCGCCGCCGGGGCGCTGCTCGGGCTGGCCTCGCTCGCCCCTCAACTGCTGCTCGTCGTCCTGCCGCCGCTGCTGCTGGGACTGTTCCTGTTCATCGCCACGCTGGTGCCGATGGCTGCCCGTCAGCGCGAATTCCTGCACGCCGACGAGGCCATCGCCGAGCAGTTCGGCGCGGTCGCCTCGGGTCTTCGCGACGTCGTGGCCTGCGGCGCGCAGGACCGTACGGCCGCGCGGGCGGCGGAGCTGGTCGAGGTCGAGGTGCGGGCGTCCCGCTCGCTCGCCCGGTGGGCCGCGGCGCGCTCCGTGGCGCTGGGCATCGCGGGGCAGCTTCCGGTGGTGCTGCTGCTGGCCGCCGCGCCCTGGCTGCTCCGGCAGGGGCTGACGGCGGGTGCGCTGCTGGGCGCGCTCACGTACCTGACGCAGGCGCTGATGCCGGCTTTGCAGACCCTGATGACGGCGCTCGGGGCAGCCGGAACCCGGCTGTTGGTGGTCCTCGACCATCTCACCGGGGGTCCGCCGGGCGGCTCGAACGACGCTCGGCCCGGCACTGCGGCCGGCGGTACGGGCGGCGGCGCGGCCGGCACCGGTACGGAACCCGCCCGCCCCGCCCCGGCGAGCGCCCCCGCCCCCGGAGCGACGCCGGTCGAACTGCGCTCGGTGACCTTCGCCTACAGCCCCGGCGCCCACCCGGTACTGCACGATCTCCATCTGACGGTCGGCCCTGGCGAGCACCTCGCCGTCGTGGGCCCCAGCGGCATCGGCAAGTCCACTCTGACCGCGATCGTCGCGGGGCTGCTCGCGCCCGACCGGGGGGAGGTGCTGGTGCACGGCGAGCCCGTGTCCGGAGCGGCGGCGGCCGGCCTCGCCCGGCGGCGGGTGCTGATCCCGCAGCAGGCGTACGTGTTCACCGGCAGCCTGCGCGAGAACCTGCTCTACCTGTGCCCGGACGGCGCCACCGGCGCGGCGGTGGCCGCCTCGGTGGAGGCCGTCGGCCTGGGCCCGTTGGCGCGCGGGATCGGCGGGCTCGACGCGATCCTCGACCCGGCCGTCCTGTCGCAGGGCGAGCGCCAGCTCGTCGCGCTCGGCCGGGCCCATCTCTCCCCCGCCCCGCTGGTGCTGCTGGACGAGGCCACCTGTCATCTGGACCCGGCGGCCGAGGCGCTGGCCGAACGGGCCTTCGCCGAGCGGCCGGGCGCGCTGGTCGTGATCGCCCACCGCATCAGCTCGGCGCGCCGGGCCGACCGGGTACTGGTGCTGGACGGCGTGCACGCCGTCTGCGGGAGCCACCACGAACTGCTCGATCAGTCGCCGCTGTACCGCGACCTGGTCGGCCGCTGGCATGTCCAGCGGCTGTGAAGCGGTGCCGCCGCGGCTCGGCTCTCCCTCCCCCTCCCCCTCCCCCTCCCTCGGTTCGCCAGTTGCGGACCGGTCCCTCGTCCGCGCCACGCCCGGCTCCGCGTCGGACGCGCTAGACCCACCCCGCGCCGCGCGATATCCGGATCGCGTCCACCCGGTTGCGCGCTCCCGTCTTGCGCGTGATCGCCGCCATGTAGTTCCGGACCGTCCCGCTGGTCAGGTGCAGGCTGTTGGCGATCTCCGAGGTCGGCGCGCCTTCCGCGGCGAGCGACAACACGCTCAGCTCGCGGGGCGTCAGCGGCATCTCCGCTGCCTGGAGGAAGCCGAAGGCGAGCGTCTCGTCGACGAATCGTTCCCCCTCGGCGACCCGCCGGATGCCGTCGACCAATCGCTGCGGCCCCGCGTCCTTGCTGACGTAGCCCAGGGCACGCGCCTCGAAGGCCCGGCGCAGCAGGCCGGGCCGGGCGTTCGAGGCCAGGACCAGCAACGGGCAGGCCAGGCCCGCGGCGGAGCGGGAGAAGTTCGCCGCCGCGCCGAGCTTGTTAGAACCCGGACAGTCGACATCGACCACGCACACGTGCGGGCGTAACGATTGTGCCCGGGCGGGTGCTGTCCGCCAGGAAGCGGCGATGACCTCCAGATCCATCTCTTCGCGCAGCAATGCGACCAATGCCGAGCGCATCAAACTTGTGTCGTGTACCAGAAGCACCCGAATCACGCCTCGCCCCTCCCGTTCTATGCGCGGCGAACTGCCGTGACCGCGCCGCCAATTCATCCAGGCGGGTTCCACAATCATGAATGGGATATTCAGCCAAGCGGGGGGCGCATAGAGGTACAGAACGCGCCGGGCGCTCCGAGTGTGCTTCACGCGCCCCCTGCGACGGTCTGGACCTGCGGCTATTTCGCGAGTCGGCGGGTGGCGGGTGTGCGCTCCGGGACGCGATCCGGAGCGCGGTACCGAGCGCGGTCGGTCTCGCGGCGAGACGGCGGAGGCCGTCCGCGAGGGCGCGCGGCGGTCTCGGCCGCGCCCCTCCCCCGCCCCCGTTCGCCCCCTCGGTCCCGGTCGGCCGGGAGCAGCCCGGGAGGCGGGTCCTGCCCCGTTCCACGCGGCGTCCATGATGAGGTCGGCCCGCTCGCGCGAGGCCGGACAGAGGAGGGCGAGATGGGGACCGCAGCGCACGTGCCGCAGACGCGGGACATGGTCGGCGAGGAGCTTTCGGGCGACGAGGCCTGGGTCGCACTGCGCCGCTACGGCGGGCGGAAACTCCTGCTGGACGCCTTCGCGCGGTTCCGCTACGCGGACGGCTTCAGCCACGCCCGCTCGCTGGCGTTCCAGGTGGTGCTGGCGATGGTGCCCTTTCTCATCGCCCTGGTGGGCGTGGCGACGACGGTGCACACCGAGAGCGTGGGCCGGCTGGTCGAGCTGACCCTCGGCCGTGTAGCGCCCGGCGCGAGTTCCGATCTGATCGCGGACGCGCTCCGGGAAACCCGCCGCAGCGCGGGCTCGGGCGTCGGCGGGGCGGTGGCGATGTGGCTGGGGCTGGGCTTCTCCGTGCTCAACCTGGCGTCGGCGATGGCTCAGATCGAGCGCGGCGCCAACCGTATCTACGGGATCGAGCGCGACCGCCCGTTCCTCTTCAAGTACGGGCGGAGCCTGCTGCTCGCCGTGGCCGCCGGGGCGCCGATGGTGGCGGGCTTCCTCGCGCTGGTCGCCGGGGACGCGGTGTCGTACGCGCTGGCCGAGACCTTCGGCCGGCAGCAGGGGCTGCTCGTCTGGTGGGACCGGCTGCGGATACCCGCCGGGGTGCTGCTGGCCTGGGTGGCCTCCGCGGTGCTCTTCCGCTGGTCGCCCCGGCGCGACCAGCCCGGCTACACCTGGCTGGCCTTCGGCTCGGCGGTGCATCTGGCCCTGTGGACCACCGCGACCTGGATGCTCGCCCTCTATGTGGCGCGCAGCGGATCGTTCGGCGCGGTGTACGGGCCGCTGACGGCGTTCGTCGCGCTGCTGCTGTGGGCCAACCTCACCGGGATCGCGTTGTTCCTGGGCATCGCGTTCGCGGCCCAGTTGGAGGCGGCGCGGGCCGGGATCGCCGAGGCCGTACGTCCCGATCCGAGCCCCGGCGCGTGACGGGGAGGGGTGGACCGCGCGGCGGGAGCCGGCGCGGGTACGGCGGGAGAGCGTCATCCGGAAGTCCCGACCTGGTGGTGGTGTCCTGTCCCCCTGCTGCCCCCGCGGAGGCCGGAATCAACCTGCGGGCGGCACTCGGAAGCCCGGCGTCGGGCCGGACTTGTGCGGCCGCACACGCCTTCCGCGCCGGGTCTGGGAGCCCGCAGTGATCTGCCGCCGGTCCATGTACGCGGCCCGTACGGCGTGTTGTCGTGGCCGGGTCCGCGCCGCTCCGGCCGGCCGAGCCGGAGGGTTGTGCGTCCACCGGCCACGAAGCGGCCGCGGAGACGGTCGCGTCCACCGGCCGCGGAGAAATGAGGAGGCCCCTTGCGCGCCTGGCCGGTCCACGAATTGGGCGAACCCGGTGAGGTCCTCGATCTGAGGGAGACCGCCGACCCCGTCCCCGGCCCCGGCCGGCTGCTGGTCAAAGTTCTCGCCTCGGCGCTGAACTTCACCGACGCGCTGCTGTGCCGGGGCCACTACCAGCCTGAAACCGCAGCCGCCCTTCACCCCGGGCCTGGAACTGTGCGGCGAAGTCCTCGGCGTGGGAGAGGGGGTGAGCGGAATCCGGGTCGTCGGGCTGTCCGCGCTGCCGTACGGCGCGTTCGCCGAGCTGACCCTGATGGACGCCGGATCGGCCCTGCCCGCACCGGAGAGCCTCGACGACGCCGCGGCCGCGGCCTTCTACATCAGTTACCAGACAGCGTGGTTCGGGCTGCACCGCAGGGCCGCCCTGCGCCCCGGCGAGCATCTGCTGGTGCACGCGGCGGCCGGCGGCATCGGCAGCGCCGCCGTGCAGCTCGGCAAGGCCGCCGGAGCCACCGTGATCGGCGTGGCCTGCGGCGCGGCCAAGGCGGAGATCGTCAAGGGGCTCGGCGCCGACGTCGTGGTGGACCGGCAGTTGGAAGACTTCGGCGTCGTCGTCGACGAGTTCACCGGCGGGCGCGGCGCGGACGTCGTCTACGACCCGGTCGGCGGTGAGGCGTACGCGGGCTCCGCCCGGTGCGTCACCTTCGAGGGCCGCATCGTGATCGTCGGCTTCGCGAGCGGAGTGATCCCCGAACCGGGTCTCAGCCATGCCTTACTGCGCAACTACAGCATCCTCGGGCTGCACTGGGGCCTGTACGCGCGCCGCAACCGGGCCGAGGTGCGGCGGGTCCACGAGGAACTCGGCGCGCTGGCCGCCGCCGGGTCGCTGACCCCGCTGATCGGTGAACGGCTCGCGCTGGGCGACCTCGCCGACGGGCTCCAGCGGATCGCGGACGGCACGACCACCGGCCGCCTGGTGATGCTCGCGCCCTGACGGGCCGACGGCGTCGCGAAACCTGCTGACCGAGCCTGACGGGTTCACGCCGAGGGGTGGGAACCGACCGGACGGTATGCCATTCTTCCAGGGCCACGACACACCGGACGGGGCCGGGACGCCCCGCGCCCAGCGGAGCGCTGGGTATCCGCACAGGTGGAGGACCGTGATGCGCCCAGCCGTACGTTCCCGGGTCCGGACCCTGCCTGGTCTGCCCGCCGCCGTGCCGCCGGCGCGTTCGCGCGCCGATGCCGAGGCGGTCGCCGTGCTGCACTACGCGGCCGGCGTCCTGCTGGACGAACTGCCGCAGCTCACCGACCGGCTGGTCGCCGATCTGCTGGAGCTGGAGCCCGCCTACCGGGTCACCGCCGACGCCGACCACCTGTGGCAGGAGGTGCACCGCTCGCTGCGGCACAACGTCGGCTCGCTGCTGCGCCCGCGACGCTCCCGCGAGTCGGCCCGGATGTGCTCATGGAAGATCGGCGCGGACCGGGCAGAGGAGGGCCTGCCGCTGGACGCTCTGCTGCACGCGTTCCGGCTCGGCGGGGCCATCGTCTGGCAGTCGCTGGTCGAGGCCGCCGCACAACGCGATCCGGACGATGTCCGGCTGCTGATCCATGTCGCCGCCGACGTATGGAACTTCGTCGACGAGCACTGCACCCTCGTCGCGGACGCCTACCGCCAGGTGGAACGGCAGCTCGGCCGGCGGCGCGAGAACCGGCTGCGGCTGATGACCGAGGCGCTGCTGGCCGGAGCCACCCGGGTGGCGGACCTGCCCGAGGTCGCCGCCGCACTGGAACTGCCCGAGCGGGGCCGGTACGCGGTCGTGCTCAGCCGGGAAGGCGCCGGCGGCCGGCGCCCGTACGGCGGCGAACAGCCCGAGGCGCCGGCCGGGATGCGGGCGCTGTGGCACGCCGGCGCCGACGCGGACCACGGCATCGTGCTGATCGGCGACGGCAGCCCGGAGGAACTGGCCGAGGCGCTGAAGCCGCCGCCCGGCGGCCGGATCGGCGTCAGTTCGGTCGTCGAGGGGCTGGCCGCGCTCGGCGATTCGCGCGATTCTCCGCATGCGTCGCCGCGTCGTTCCTGCTCTGCGGCCTGGGAGCCGCGCCCGGCCGCCGCTGACCGGCCGCCGCGTCCACGGCCCCGCGGGCCACCGCCGCCCCGGCCGGCACCGCCGCTCCGGCCACCGCCGCTCTGGGCAGCCGCACAACGTCGCGGGGCGAGGGTTGTGCGCCCGTCCCGACCTGGGCACCGGCCCCTATGCGCCCCGCCGGTCGCGTGCTGTCGTATCCCTCACTTCCACCCGCGACGCCGCGCACCGCACCACACCCGCATGAGGAGAGACGATGGCCGAAAGACCTCCCGGCGAGCCGGGGGCGCTGCACATCGAGGACCTCGAAGTGTCCTACGGCCGTGCCGTACTCGCCCTGCGCGGAGTGTCCCTGAGCGTGCCGCCGGGCAGCGTGGTCGCCCTGCTCGGCGCGAACGGCGCGGGCAAGAGCACGCTGCTGCGCACCATATCCGGCACCCTGCGGCTGCACCGCGCGGCCATCACCGCCGGCTCCGTCCGCTACGGCGGCCGGGCCCTGAACGGCTGCGACCCGGTGACCGCGGTCCGCTCCGGAGTGGTCCAGGTCCCACTGCCCCCAACTCTCGACACGCACCGGCCAGCGTGCCGGCCTGCTCTCCGGCGGCGAGCAGCAGATGCTCGCCATCGGCCGCGCCCTGATGGCCGAACCCCGGCTGCTCCTGCTGGACGAACCCTCCCTCGGGCTGGCCCCGCTGATGGTCCAGCGGATCGCCGACGTCATCGAGGAGATCAACGCCCAGGGCACCTCCGTGCTCCTGGTGGAGCAGAACGCCGCGATGGCGCTGGCGCTGTCCGGCCACGCGTATGTGCTGGAGGTCGGCGAGGTACGGCTCTCGGGCCCCTCCGCCGAGCTGGCCCGCACCGACGAGATCCGCCGCCTCTACCTCGGCGAGGAGACACCGCGGACGGCCACCGCACCCGGCCCTGCACCCGGCCCCGGCCCCTGCCCCGGGAAGGGCGCGGGCGACGGGACCGCCCGGGGACAGGCCATGGGAACGCCCTCCGGCCCGGCCGAGGGGCGGCGGGCCGGATGAGCGACACCCCGCCCCTGGTCGTCGACGAGGTGACCGTCCGCTTCGCGGGCCTGGTCGCCCTCGACGCCGTCAGCCTCAGCGTCGCGCCCGGCAGCATCCACGCCCTCATCGGCCCCAACGGAGCTGGGAAGTCGACCTGTTTCAACGTGCTGTCCGGCGTGTGCCGCCCGGCGCACGGCAGCGTGCGTCTCGGGGCGGCCGAGCTGACCCGGCTCGCCCCGCACCGCATCGCGGCCCTCGGCGTCGCCCGCACCTTCCAGAACATCGTCATGACCAGCGGCACCGTCGCCGACAACCTGCTGCTCGGCAGACACCTGCTGTCCGGAGCCGGCTTCGCCGCCACCGCCCTGCGGCTGCCGCACGTCGTACGCGAACAGCGCGAGCAATCGGCGCGCGCTCGCGAGATCGCCGAACTCGTGGGACTCGGAGCGCACTTCGACACCCCCGTCGCGCTGCTGTCCTACGGGGACCGCAAGCGCGTCGAGCTGGCCCGCGCCCTGTGCCTGGAGCCCAAGGTGCTGCTGCTCGACGAACCGGTCGCCGGCATGAACGCGGCAGAACGCGCTCGCGCCGCCGACACCATCACCTCCGTACGAGAGGAACTGGGCATCTCCGTGCTGCTCGTGGAACACGACATGGGGCTCGTCATGCGCCTCGCCGACGAGGTCACCGTCCTCGACTTCGGCCGGCGCATCGCCGCCGGCGCCCCCGACCAGGTCCGCGGCGATCCCGGAGTGCTGCGGGCCTATCTCGGCACGGCGGTCGAGGCAGCGGCGGCCACCGCCGAGGTCGCCGCTGCCGACGCCGGAACCGGCTCAGGGGCGCGGGAAGCCACGGCGGACCCCGGCGGCACCGGCCGGGAAGGGCGGACCGCGTGAGCACCGCGCTGGAGATCGTCCTCAACGGCCTCGCCCTCGGCTCGGTCTACGCCCTGGTCGCCCTCGGCTTCGTCATCATCTTCAAGGCGTCCGGGGTGATGAACTTCAGCCATGGCTCGCTGCTGTTGCTGGGCGGCTATCTGATCGCCGTCCTGCACGACCGGCTCGGCTTCGCGGGGGCGGTCGCGGCAGCGGTGTTCGCCACCGCCCTCGCGGCGGGGGCCGTCGAGCGGATCCTGCTGCGCCGGCTCGACCAACAGGCCGCGCACGTCCTGACGATCCTGACCATCGGCGTGGACATCGTCCTCATGACGGATCTGACCCGCCGCATCGGCGGCGATCTGCTGCCGCTGGGCGACCCCTGGGGCAATGCCGTGGTCAGCTTCGCCTCGATCACCGTCCCGCAGAGCCGGATCGCCTCGATCGTGGTCTCGCTGCTGGTCATCGGGGCGGTCTTCGCCGTCTTCCGCTACACCGCCTGGGGCCTGTCGCTGCGCGCCGCCGCCGAGGACCGGGAAGCGGCGGCCCTGATGGGCATCCGGCTGGACCGCATCCGCACCCTCTCCTGGTGCCTGGCCGGCGCGCTGGCGGTGATCGCGGCGGTGTTCATCGTGGCCTTCCCCGCACCGGGCCTCGAACGCACCACCGGGCAGATCGCGCTGCGCGCCTTCCCCGCGGCGATCCTCGGCGGGATGTCCTCCCCGGCCGGCGCGCTGCTCGGCAGCCTGCTGATCGGCGTCACCGAAGCCCTGGTCGCCGGCTACCAGACGCAACTGTCCGCGCTCGGCGGCGGCTTCGGCGACGTCGCCCCGTACGCGGTCATGGTCCTGGTCCTGCTGGTCCGGCCCAACGGGCTGCTCGGCCAGAAGGAGAGCATCCGTGTCTGAACGTCTGCCCCGGATCGCGGCCGTGCTGCTGCTCTGCGCCGTCCCCTTCTATCTGGACGCCTTCTGGCTCCAGGTCGGACTGTTCGCCATGGCCGCCTCCATCGGAGCCGTCGGCCTCAACATCCTCACCGGCACCACCGGTCAGCTCTCGCTGGGCCACGCCTTCTTCCTCGCGGTCGGCGCCTACGGCTACGTATGGCTCGCGGGCGACCCCGGCCTCGGTCTGCCGCCGCTGCTCGCCCTGGTGCTCGCGGTGCTGCTGGCCGGCGTCTCGGGCGGCCTCTTCAGCCCCATCGCGGGCCGGGTCCGCGGCGTCTACCTCGGCGTGGCCACGCTCGCGCTGGTCTTCCTCGGCCACCATGTGATGCTCAACGCCGACACCGTCACCGGCGGATTCAACGGCCGCTCCGTGCCGCCGATGACCGTCGGCGGCTTCGGCTTCACTTCGGCGGACCCCGAACTCACCCTGCTCGGCGTCCCCTTCGGCGCCCCCGAGCGGCTGTGGTACCTCGGGCTGATCCTGCTGGCGGTCGCCTGGTACACCGCTCGCAACCTCCTGCGCGGCCGGCCGGGCCGGGCGCTGGCCTCGGTGCGCGACAGCGAGGTCGCCGCGGCCGTCATGGGCGTCCCCGTCGCCCGCTACCGGTCCGCCGCCTTCATCGTCTCCTCCATGTACGCGGGGCTCGCCGGCGCGCTGATAGCGCTGGCGTTCCGCCGGGTCGTCCCCGACTACTTCGGCCTCACGCTGTCCATCGACTATCTCGCGATGATCGTCATCGGCGGTCTCGGCTCGGTCGCCGGAGCCACCGTCGGCGCGGTCTTCGTCACCGCCCTGCCGCTGCTGATGGCCCGCTACGCCGATCAACTGCCGCTGATCTCGCCGCCCGGCTCCCCCGGCCACGCGGTCGGCCCGACCGAGGCGGCGCGCTACCTCTACGGAGCCGCCGTCATCCTCGTACTCCTCTACGCCCCCGGCGGGCTCAGCGGACTGCTGCGCCGCCGCCCCTTCCGGAAACGCGGCGGCGGTCCCCCTCTGCCGCCGACCGGCACGGACAGCGGCGGCGCGAACGGCACCGCCGCCAGCGTCGCAGCAGTGGACCCCACGGACAGCACGAACCAGTCCCCCCGGCCCCCCGAAGCCCCACAGGACCCCAAGACCCGTCCCGTACCCGAGGCGCAGACTTCATGAAGCAGCACACCGGACGAGCGGCAACCGTGGCGCTGGTCGCCGCGCTCACCCTGGTGGCCGCCGGATGCAGCGGCAAATCCGGCGACACGGACGACACGGAGGGCAAGGGCGGCGTCAAGACCGGACCCGGAGTGAGTGCCGACACCATCACCCTGGGCGCGCTGACCGACCTCAGCGGCCCCTACGCCACCCTGGGCAAGAGCATCGTGCAGGCTCAGCAGATGTGGGCGGACAAGGTCAACAAGGGCGGCGGCATCTGCGGCCGCAAGATCAAGATCATCGTCAAGGACCACGGCTACGACGTGCAGAAAGCCGGCGCCGCGTACACCGAGATCTCACCCTCCGTACTGGCCTTCCCGCAGGTCATCGGTTCACCGGTGATGGCCGCCATCCTCGACGACGTCGAGAGCGACAAGATCCTGACCTTCCCGCAGGCCTGGGCGGCCTCGCTGCTCGGCAAACGGTCCGTACAGGTGCTCGGCACCACCTATGACGTCGACATGATCAGCGCGGTCGAGTACCTCACCCGCAAGAAGGGCCTCAAGAAGGGCGACAGGATCGGCCACGTCTACTTCGAGGGCGACTACGGGACCAACGCCCTCGCCGGTTCCCGCTACGCCGCGAAACAGGGCGGCATGACGATCGTCGAACAGAAGATCAAGGCCACCGACACCGACCTGTCCGCCCAGGTCTCCGCGCTGCGCGCGGCCAAGGTCAAAGCGATGCTGATCAGCGCGGGGCCGACCCAGACCGCCTCGCTCACCGGGGTCGCCGCGGCCCAGAAGTTCACCGTGCCCGTCGTGAGCAGCGCCCCCGGCTACGCCCCGCAACTCCTCGCCACCCCCGCGGCCAAGGCACTGCTCGGCATGCTCTCCATCGTCAGCGCCGCGCCGGCCGTGAGCACCGACCTGCCCGCCGTCAAGAAGATGGCCGCGTCCTACAAGAAGGCCTACCCCGGCCAGCTCATCGACGCCGGCGTGCTCTCCGGGTACAACTCGGCCGAGCTGATGGGCCGCGACCTCAAGGCCGCCTGCGACGCCAAGGACCTCTCACGGGCCGGCCTCGTCAAGGCGCACCGGTCGCAGAGCGCGGTCGACAACGGGCTGGGCACCCCGCAGGACTTCTCCGACGCCTCGGCGCCCGCGACCCTGGCCTCGTACATCATCAAGCCCGACAAGAAGGCCCTGGGCGGCGTCGTGGGCGTCGAGGACGCCCACGAACTCCCCGCCGCCCAGGAGTATCTGAACACCGCGAAGCCGTAGCCGGAGCGCGCGGAGCCCCCGGCGGCGCGGGCTCCGCCGCGAGCGGTACGAACGCCGCAAACGGTGTGAACCGTACGAACGGTGCGAAGGCCCGGCCCGGGATCTCGTGGGATCCCGGGCCGGGCCTTCACGGCGTCCGCCGCCGGGAATAGTCCGCGGGGAGGGGAGGAGTTGCGACACCCGCGGACAACGACTCTGGAAACCGCAGACTCTCATACGTCCCTCGCGCCCCCAGCGTTCAATCCGTTCCCCTCCCGCACCGCACCGAGGCCGTCCGGCGGTGGCCGGCGCGGGCCGGGACGCGGGCGCGGCTGTCGGCGGCCCGCCCCGAACGACCACGACCCCGGGGCGGCGGCCCCGGGGTCGGTCGTCACACCCGGGCGCTCGACGCGGCGGCGTCGTCCTCCCGGGCGCGGGAACTACGTGTTGGCGGGCTGCAGCCCCCGTGCCTCGTCGGCCGTCGTCGCATCCGAACCGGCGGCCGTGTACCAGCGGTCACCGCGCTGTTCGGCCATGCCGTGCGCGGTCAGTCCCTTCAAGTGCTTGAGGACCGTGGGGCTCTGGTAGCCGGCCGCCTCGGTCAGCTCCTCGATCGGGGCGCCGCTCGCGCCGCGCGCTTCGAGTTCCTGCCAGGTACGGGACGCCGCGCGTCCGAGGCCGCCGTCCCGTGCGCTGGTGAACACCGCCGCGTACGCCTCGACGGGTGAGAGGGCCGGGCCGCCGGGCCGGGTGGGCGCCGGGATCTGCGGCTCGGGCCGGGCGGGCGCGGGCCCGCCGTCGGGTACGGGCGCGACGGCTGCCGCGAGGTCGGTCACAGCGGCGGGCGCGGCGGTGCGCGCCCTGCGAGCGCGGGTGGACTGCGATGAACCGACCGGTCGGGGGGTGCGGTTGATCGTGCGGTGCTTCTTGCCTTTCCGGCGCTTGCTCATGGTCGGGTTGTGCTCCGTCCCTGGGTGCGGGTTCCTTACGCGGAGACCAACCCGTCGGGCTGCCTACCGGTTACGGCGATTGAGCTGTCTGGCTCTGCGCGGGCCGGATCCGGTCCGACCCGCCCGAGGCCGCCGACCGGGTCCGGCAGCGGTGCGCGGCGGCCCGCGCGGGTGCGTCGAGGCCGGCCCCCGGGAACGCGGATCGCGCCCCGGGGCCGGCCGGGCTCAGCCTCGCGGCAGCACGGTGGACAGCACCGACGGCAGCGGATACCAGTCGGCGGTGGCGAAGCTCGCGTGCTTGGCGGCCATCTCGGCGGTGCGGGCGGCGGCCTGCGCCTCGGTCGGGTTGGTCCCGTCGATGGCGGGCGCCGCCTGGTGCGCGTCCGTCATGACGACCAGGTAGTGGCGGTCGTCGTACCACTTGGTGTCGATGCCGTTCCGCACATACGCGGACGCGTCCCCGTCGAAGAAGACGAACCACGGCCGGATCGCCGCGTCCTGGTAGCGGGCGGTGCGCGGGTCGCCGGCCTCGGCGCCGTGGACGGCAGGGAAGGAGCTGGCCTGGCCCAGGTTGCCGGCCGCCGACAGGTTCCGCAGCCGCGTGGCGTATTCGCGGTCGGTCCACAGCGTGTCGAAGGGGTTGCCCTCCTCGACCGTGCCGGGTATCAGCTCGAACAGGAATTTGCCCGCGAGCGCGGACCGCGAGGGCCAGCCGCCCGCCTGGACGGCCGCGTCGAGGGTGGCGTGGGAGCCCTTGAGGTCGGCGGGTCGGTAGAGGGCGTCGCCGAGCTTGCCGCCGACCAGGCTGTCGAATTCATCGGGGCCGAGCTTCCCGGTGTCGTTGAAGCCGTCCTTCATCTCCACCTTGATGAGGACCGGCCGGTGCCCGGGGTGGGCGTCGTGCCAGGCCCTGAGGTCCGCGAGGCAGCCGTCCAGGCTCTGGTTGCGCGCCTTGGTGCGGAGTTCGGCGGGCGACGCGGCGTTCTCGCAGTTGTTGTCGTTTCCGATCGGATTGCTGTGCGAGACGCGCCATTTCTTGCTGAACCCGTTCGTCCACACGTCGAGTTCCAGCAGCGAGGCGCCGGAGTCGAGGGCGTCGGCGAAGAACGGGTATTTGGACTTCTCGTAGGCGTTGTGCACACCGACCGAGGTGGCGGCGGCGTACGACAGGCCGTCGGCGCCTTTGGCCTGCGCCGGGGTGGGCGCGGTCGCGGCGATGACGGCCGCACTGACACAGATCGCCGCGATCGCCGCTCTACGGTTTCCGCTCATACGCTGCTGCCTCCGACTCGGTGGGGTCATGTCAAGTCGGATGCAGGGTACGGGAGTTCCGATCACCGCGGAGGCGGTCCCCGAAGTCGGTGAACAGCGACCCTGAGGCGGTCGACGCCGACACCTTCCCCTGGCCGGCCGGGGGCCGGGCGCTCGGCTTCTCCGGCAGCCGGGAGAGCCCGGAGGCCCTGGTTCGGGCGGTACGGGACGACGCTGGAGCGGGCCGATCAGGGCGCTTGACGTGGCGGTCCGGCGCAGAGCAGGCCGGCCAGGGACAGCGCGCCCCAGCCGACCGACACCGCGACCGCCTTGACCCGCTTGTCCCGTTCCGGCAGTTTGCGCCCCAGCAGGACGGCGTCCCCGAAGTCCGCCGCGATGCGCAGCAGCGTCGCCGTCCGCAGCGCCGGTCCGGCCGGGGCCAGGGCCATCGCGAGGCCGCAGGCCGCGTCGCGCCAGCCCAGCGGGCGCAGCGAGACCGCCGTCTCGACGGCCGTGCGGCCTTCGGCGTCGGTCAGTCCTGACGGCCGCGCCAGCCACTCGGGCCGGGCCGCCACCGCGAGACCGTAGACCGCCGTGGCCGCGCCCACCGCACGCAAGAACCCCACTCGCACCGTCAGCCTCCGTCGTTCGTCGTTCCTCCTCGGCCCCTCGTGAGCCGAGCTTTCGCCCCTCGTGAGCCGAGTATGGCCCCGGCCGACCACCCCGCTCGTACGAACACAGTCCCTTCGCCCGGCCATTCGGGCCACCCGTCAGCCCGATGCCGTCACCCGCCGCCATCCGGGTGATGTTGCCGGCGTACGGGCCGAGCCGGCACACGCGACGCGCGGTCGGTCGTTGCCCCCTTCATGGAGCAGTTCGCAAGTGCCAGCACAAGGTCCGGATCCACCCTCCTCGCAGACGTCCCCGGCCCACCGCCCCCCGCTGCGCGAGCCGCCGGCCGGTGCGAGGAAGAGGTGCGGCAACTCTCCTTCGGAGGCTTCCGCTACGACTGCCGGGTGCTGTGGCAGCGGCGCGGTTCCGCGGCGCCGGTGCTGATGCTCAGCGGCGCCGCCCAGGACAAGTACGCCTGGACCCGGCAGGAGCCGCGGTTGTCGGAGCTCGGCACGGTGGTCACCGTGGACCTGCCCGGCTGGGGCGCCTCGGACGTGCTCCCGTCCCACTACGGAATGGATTTCCTCGCCGACGCGGTCGGCCACACGCTGACCGAACTCGGCCTCGGCACGGTGAATGTGATGGGAGCGTGCTATGGCGGCGTCATCGCCCTGCGCTTCGCACAGCGGCACCCCGAGCGGCTCGAACGGCTCGCGCTGGTCGGCACCCAGCACTCGCTGCCCGATGCGGCGCGCACCGCCTTCCAGCACGGCCTTGACCTGCTCCGGCGGCGCGAGCAGGACAAGTTCGCCGAGGGGGCGGTGGCTCTGTTCGCGCCGCTGCGGGACGCGGCCGTGATCCGGCGGCGCGGGGCGGTGGCGCGTCTGCTGCGACGGCAGTTCCAGCAGATGTCACCCGATCAGGTCGAGCGGTTCGTCGCGAACACCGAGCGGCTGCTGCGGCATCCGCTGCACGGCCTCGGCCGGGCGGCGGCGGTGCCGACGCTGCTCGTGCACGGCGAACACGACCGGTTCACCTCCGTCGACCACGGCCGGGAACTCGCCGCCACCCTCCCCGGGTCCCGGATCGCCGTCGTCAGGAACGCCGGCCACATGATCCCGCTGGAGCGGCCCGACGACTTCACCGATCTGCTGCTCCGCTTCTTCACCGACCAGTCGCTCGACGACTTGCCGTACTGCTCCACCCAGCCGTGTCCGCCCCGGTCGGTCGCCGGAACGGTCTGACAGGCGGCTGCCCGAAGGGCGGGCCGCCGGCTCAGATCCGCACGCCGTGCGAGCGCAGATAGCCGAGCGGGTCGATGTCGGAGCCGTAGCCGGGGCCGGTACGGATCTCGAAGTGCAGGTGCGGGCCGGTGCTGTTGCCCGTCGTACCGGACCGGCCGATCTGCTGACCGGCGTTGACCTGCTGCCCTGAGCGCACGGACAGCTGCGACAGGTGCCCGTACTGGCTGTACTTGCCGTCGGTGTGCCGGATGACGACCTCGTAGCCGTAGGCCCCCGCCCAGCCCGCCGAGACGACGCGTCCGGCGCCGACCGCCTTGACCGAGGTGCCGGTTCCCACCGGGAAGTCGACCCCCGTGTGATGTCCGCTCGACCAGCTGCCGCCGGCCGCGCGGTAGGCGGTGCTCGGGCCGACGCCGGCGACCGGCGCGGTGAAGCCGCTGGTGGAGGCCGTCTTGGCGGTGGCAGCCGACCGGGATGTCCGCTGCGGCTTCGGCTGGTCCTTGGGCTCGGCCTTTGGCTGGGACTTCCGCTCCGTCTTCTGCTCGGGCTTCGCTTCGCTGCGCTGCGCCGGCTTGTGCTGCGGCTGCGCGGTGCGCCGGCCCTTCGGTACGAGGTTGAGGTCCTGGCCCGGGACGATCAGGTCGGGGTCGGCGCCGATGACCTCGCGGTTGGTGTCGTACAGCGCCTCCCAGCCGCCGTCGACGTCACGCTTGTCGGCGATGCCGGAGAGCGAGTCGCCGCGCACGACCACATAGCGGTCGGCTGCGAGGGTGGGACGGACGTGGTCGGCCGGTCCGCTCCCCGCCTTCGCGGGGGCCTTCTTGGCGGACGTCTTCGGCTGCGGGGCCGACCGCTGCCCGGCGGTGGACTTCAGCCCGGCGTGCTGCTCGCGGGGCTCGGCGCTGTCGCGGCTCAGACCGGCTTTGGTCGAGCACGTCGGCCACGCGCCGGGGCCCTGGGCGGCCAGCACCTTCTCGGCGACGGCGATCTGCTGCGCCTTGGTCGCGAGGTCGGCCCGGGGGGCGTACGCGGTGCCGCCGTACGCCTGCCAGGTGCTCTGCGTGAACTGCAGGCCGCCGTAGAAGCCGTTCCCCGTGTTGACGGCCCAGTTGTTGGTGCTCTCGCAGGCTGCGACCCGCTCCCAGGTGTCCTCCGGCGCGGCATGCGCCCCGGTCGCGGCGACCAGCGGCAGCGCCATGCCCGCGCCGCCCGCGGTGACGCTCAGTGAGGCCCGGGAGATCCGGTTGGGCTGGTATCGACGGTGGCGTCCACGTAACGGCACAGAGATCTACCTCTCCTACGCCCGCTGAGCTGAGCGGTCGGGGTATGTGGCGGCTGGGCGACCGCGCACGGGGAGTTGCCGAGCGTGCCAAAGATAAGGGAGCGCGATTGACCGCGACAAGAGGCTGGATATGCGTGCTTGTTCGACCGGCGGCGCTGTGCGGGTCCGACGAGGGGGTGCTGTGCGGGGACGGCGGGCGCTGCCTAGCGGGCGGACCAGCGGCGGTGCCCGGCCGGCCGGGCCTGGACGTCCCCGACGGGCGGCGGGAAGGCTCCGCGCGGCTCGCCGCGGTCCCTCAGCAGCCCCGACGCCTCGGCGGAGGACCGCAGCGAACGCAGGGCGAGCAGCAGGAATCCGATGTCGTCGAGCAGCATCGGATCCGGCAGCAGATCGACCGGGCTCAGCAGATACAACAGCGCTCCCCAGAACGCGACCTTGCCGCCTGCCTCGATGTCCGCACCGCGCAACAGCGCCCGCAGGCACACCAGTTTCACCAGCAGGACGACGGCCACCACGGCCATGCCCGCGAACAGCACGGCGGCGATGCCGATCAACACCCAGACCTCATCGCTCATGCCGCTCTCCAGCCGCTCGCCGGGCGAGGCGGTCCCCGGGCCCGTGCGGGAACGTGTACCCGCTGCCCCGGGGGTGTACCGGTGGGTGGGCCGTACGGTGGGCTCCAGCCCCGGTCACAGCAGGCTTCACCCAGCTCAGGAGACACTCCCATGGCCAAGTCCCCCGCCGTCGGTTCCGCCGCCCCCGAATTCACCCTGCCGGGCCTGGTCCTGGACGGCGACGACACCCGGCGGCAGGAGTACAGCCTCGCCGCGGCGCGGGGCAATCCGCTGGTCCTCGTCTTCTATCCGGGGGACGACACGGCCGTCTGCACCAAGCAGTTGTGCTCGTACACCTCCGAGATAGACCGCTTCAAGGACCTGGGCGCGACCGTGTGGGGCATCAGCCCGCAGGGCCTCGACAGCCACGAGGGCTTCGCCCGCAAGCACCGGCTGGCGTTCCCGCTGCTGTCGGACACGGACCGTACGGTGGTCAAGGACTACGGGATCGCGCTGCCCGGACTCGGCCTGCGGCGCTCGGTGTTCATCCTCGACGGCGCGGGGGTGGTCCGCTGGAAGCACGTCGGGCTGACCGGCCTGACCTTCCAGAACACCGACACCCTCGCGGAGCGGCTCGCCGCGCTGCGGGAGCAGTCAACTTGACCCGGCCCTAAAGGGCTGGGCTTGGAGGTAGCGCCCGACTGGCTGCCGGGTGGGCTCCTCCGTCTAAGCCACCTAGGGGGTGGCTGGGACGCGTGACTCACGCCCCGCGATCCACACGGTCTCGCCCTTGCGGGCGATGTTGTG